>NZ_QTQF01000006.1:0-218187 GCF_003854235.1 Burkholderia sp. Bp8998 | reverse complement strand
GGCGCTCAGATGCTGGTATTTCGTCATTGCAACACCCTACCTCATCAAAGGTGTTGCACTTGAAACTAGAGTCTAAGCAGATAGGAAGTCGCCGCGTCGAATTCCTTTTCGAACGCAATCGGTGAATGCGTACGCTTGCCGGTGATCTTGCCGTTAGCACCGTCAACCGGCAGATTTACACCGTGGCCAAAACTGATGATTTCAATGCTTCCTTCGCGGTCCTGGACGGTTGACGAGCCTTTGATGTCTGCGCCGCCATCATCCTTAAGCCACATATGTGCGGGAATCGGCATATCGAAAATCCTCACTTATGAAGAAAGCGTAATGTAAGGAATTGATGCCGGCCGAGTCAATTGGCTTCGCAAAGTCGCTGGAGGCCTTTCGGCAGCGGGCTCGCTCTTGCGTGCGCAAACGCTATGTCGTTCTGCCTGGACACTTATTCAAACCGTCAACAACCCCTTTTTCTCGATGAACGCGACGACCTCCGCGACGCCTTCGAGCGCCTTCAGGTTCGTCATCACGTAAGGCCGCTCGCCGCGCATCTTCTTCGTGTCGGAGGCCATCACGTCGAGGTTCGCGCCGACGAGCGGCGCGAGATCCGTCTTGTTGATCACGAGCAGGTCGGACTTCGTGATGCCGGGGCCGCCCTTGCGCGGAATCTTCTCGCCGCCGGCGACGTCGATCACGTAGATCGTCAGGTCCGACAGCTCGG
This sequence comes from Burkholderia sp. Bp8998, assembly GCF_003854235.1. Lineage (NCBI taxonomy): Bacteria > Pseudomonadati > Pseudomonadota > Betaproteobacteria > Burkholderiales > Burkholderiaceae > Burkholderia > Burkholderia sp. Bp8998. The sequence continues at coordinate 217,475 of NZ_QTQF01000006.1, read as the reverse complement.
GGCTGAAGGTCGCCGCGAGATTGTCACCGCCCGACTCGATGAACACGATGTCGGCATCCGGAAAACGCGCCAGCATCCGGTCGACCGCCTCGAGATTGATCGACGCATCCTCGCGGATCGCCGTGTGCGGGCAGCCGCCCGTCTCGACGCCCATGATGCGTTCCTCGGGCAGCGCGCCCGCGACCGTCAGCAGGCGCTGGTCTTCCTTCGTATAGATGTCGTTCGTGATCGCGACGAGGTCGTAGCGCTCGCGCATCGCCTTGCACAGCATTTCGAGCAGCGTGGTCTTGCCGGAGCCGACGGGGCCGCCGATGCCGACGCGCAGCGGCGGCAGTTTCTTGGTGCGGCGGGCGGAGGAGGGAGCGGGTGCGTTCATGGCGTGTCGGGTTCAGGAGCGGAACAACCGCGAATACTGGGTTTCGTGCCGCGCGGACAGGATGCCCAACTGCGGTGCGAACGTGTTGATGGCGTCGGGTGGCGTCGCGAGCGCGCGGTTCACGGCCGCGTCGATCGCGCCGCGCAGCGCGACGATGATGCGCTGGCCCGCGAGCTGGCCGAGCGGCACCGCTTTCAGCGCGGCGGAGGTCTGGTTCTCGACCCAGCCGAATGCGTACGCGGCGAGCACGGCGTCGGCGCTCGCGTCGTGCGCGGCCGCCGCGTAGGCGAACGCCGTCGGCAGCGCGATCGGCGAAAGCGTCGAAAGCGTCGCGCGGCGCGCGGTATCGCCCCATTCGAGCGACGCGCAGAGTTGCGCGAGCGACCAGCCCATCTGTTCGGTTTCGCGGCGCAATTCCGCCGATTCGCGACTCGCGACGAACCACGCGTTTTCGTGCGCGAGCGCGTCGGCGTCATGAGCCTGCCAGCGCGCGAGCTGGTGCGCGAGGAACGGCAGCTCGCCGTGGGCGAGCACGTCGGTCAGCCCGCTCGCGATCCAGTCGCGTGCGGTGTCGGCGTCGCGAATCAGGTTCGCGTCGAGCGCGGCTTCGAGTCCCTGCGAATAGCTGAACGCGCCGATCGGCAGCGCGGGCGACGCGAGATGCAGCAGCGCGACGAGTTCAGTGGTGGTCATGACCGTGATGGCCGTGCGAGCAGCCCGGACCATGCTGGTGATCGTGATCGTGATCGTGATCGTGCGAGTGGCCGTGGTGTTCGCCGAACACCTGCTGCGCGAGCGCGTAATCCTCGGCGAACGTGGCATCGTGCCCGTGCTTGTGGCCGCCGCCGTACGCGCCGGTTTCCGGCTGGAACGGTGCGCTCGCTTCCTCGACCTGCGTGCCGAGCCGGCGCAGCATGTCCGCGAGCACCGGATCGGCTTCGAGTTTCAGATAGCCGTCGCCGATCTCGACCGGCGTGTGACGGTTGCCGAGGTGATACGCGGCACGCATCAGTGTCAGCGGGTCGGTCGCGCGCACGAGCAGCACGGTCTCGGGCGCCGCGGCGACGCGCACGAGCGCGCCGTCGTCGGCGACGAGCACGTCGCCGTCGCGCAGCACGGTGCCGCGCGGCAGCAGGACCGCGACGTCCTCGCCGGTGTCGAGCGTGGCCGCGAGGCGGCTCTTGCAGCGGGCGTCATAGGCGAGCGTGAGCGTCGGCGCGCGCGCGACGAGCGACGCGGCGAGCTTCACGTTCGGGGCAATGCGTTTGTCGAGGGTGCGCATGGAACGGAAAACCGGAAATCAGAACAGGAAATAGCGCTGCGCCATCGGCAACACCGTCGCCGGCTCGCAGGTGAGCAGCTGGCCGTCGGCGATCACGTCGTAGGTTTCGGGGTCGACGCTGATCGACGGGCGCCACGCGTTGTGGATCATGTCGGCCTTCGTCACGTTGCGGCAGTTGCGCACCGGCACGATCCGCTTCGCGAGCCCGTAGCGTTCGGCGATGCCCGCATCGGCGGCCATCTGCGACACGAAGGTCAGCGACGTGCGCGCGAGCGCACCGCCGCGTGTGGCGAACATCTCGCGGTAGTGGACGGGCTGCGGCGTCGGGATCGACGCGTTCGGGTCGCCCATCTGCGCCATGGCGATCATCCCGCCCTTCAGGATCATCGACGGCTTGATCCCGAAGAACGCCGGTTCCCACAGCACGAGGTCGGCCCACTTGCCGGGTTCGATCGAACCGACTTCGTGTGCAATACCGTGCGTGATCGCCGGGTTGATCGTGTACTTCGCGACGTAGCGCTTCGCGCGGAAGTTGTCGTTGCGCGCGCCGTCCTCCGGCAGCGCGCCGCGCTGCACCTTCATCTTGTGCGCGGTCTGCCAGGTGCGGATGATCACTTCGCCGACGCGGCCCATCGCCTGCGAGTCGGACGACAGCATCGACAGCGCGCCGAGGTCGTGCAGGATGTCCTCGGCCGCGATCGTCTCGCGGCGGATTCGCGACTCCGCGAACGCGAGATCCTCGGCGATCGACGGATCGAGGTGGTGGCACACCATCAGCATGTCGAGGTGCTCGTCGAGCGTGTTGATCGTGTACGGGCGCGTCGGATTGGTCGACGACGGCAGCACGTTCATCTCGCCGCACACCTTCAGGATGTCCGGCGCATGGCCGCCGCCCGCGCCTTCGGTGTGGTACGTGTGGATCGTGCGGCCCTTGAACGCGGCGACCGTCGATTCGACGAAGCCGCCTTCGTTCAGCGTGTCGGTGTGGATCGCGACCTGCGTGTCGGTATCGTCGGCGACCGACAGGCAGTTGTCGATCGCGGCGGGCGTCGTGCCCCAGTCTTCGTGGAGCTTCAGGCCGATCGCGCCGGCGGCGATCTGTTCGACCAGCGGCTGCGGCAGGCTTGCGTTGCCCTTGCCGAGAAAGCCGAGGTTGATCGGCCAGCCGTCCGCCGCCTGCAGCATCCGCTCCATGTGCCACGGCCCCGGCGTGCAGGTCGTCGCGTTGGTGCCGGTGGCCGGCCCCGTGCCGCCGCCGAGCATCGTCGTGACGCCCGACGCGAGCGCCTCGTCGATCTGCTGCGGGCTGATGAAGTGGATGTGCGTATCGATGCCGCCGGCCGTCACGATCAGCCCTTCGCCGGCGATCACTTCGGTCGCCGCACCGATCGCGATCGTCACGCCGGGCTGGATGTCCGGATTGCCGGCCTTGCCGATCGCGGCGATGCGGCCGTGCTTGATCGCGATATCGGCCTTCACGATGCCCCAGTGATCGAGGATCACCGCGTTCGTGATGATCGTGTCGGGCACGTCGGCGGCCACGCGCTGGGACTGGCCCATCCCGTCGCGGATCACCTTCCCGCCGCCGAATTTCACCTCCTCGCCGTAGGTCGTGTAGTCGCGTTCGATCTCGATCAGCAGTTCGGTATCGGCGAGCCGCACGCGGTCGCCCGTCGTCGGCCCGAACATTTCCGCGTACGCGCGGCGGCTCAAGCGTAGTGTCATCAGAATTTGCTCCGAGAAACCCCGCCATTGATGGTGGGAAGGCCGATGCGGACGTGCATCGCCAGGTGTGGGAATCTTCCGCCTTTAGGCGGAGGAGGACGTCAAGTGCTGTTCCTGAAGAGCGGGGCGCGGCTTACAGCGGCCCCATCACCTTGCCCTGAAAACCGTAGACGGCGCGTTCGCCGGCCAGCTCGACGAGCTCGACGGTGCGTGTCTGGCCCGGCTCGAAGCGCACGGCCGTGCCGGCCGCGATGTTGAGCCGGAAGCCGCGCGCGGCCGCGCGATCGAACGACAGCGCGTCGTTGACTTCGAAGAAGTGGTAATGCGAGCCGACCTGCACCGGGCGGTCGCCGGTGTTCGCGACGACGAGCGAGCGCGTCGCGCGGCCCGCGTTCAGTTCGTGCTCGCCGTCGTCGGTGAGGATTTCGCCGGGGATCATGCGTGCTACCTCGGTCACGGAATCGGGTGGTGGACGGTGACGAGCTTGGTGCCGTCCGGGAAGGTCGCCTCGACCTGGATGTCGGGGATCATTTCCGGCACGCCTTCCATCACGTCGTCGCGCGTGAGCAGCGTCGTGCCGTAGTGCATCACCTCGGCGACGGTCTTGCCGTCGCGCGCGGCTTCCATCAGTGCGGCGGTGATGAACGCGACCGCTTCCGGATAGTTGAGCTTCAGCCCGCGCGCGCGGCGGCGTTCGGCCAGCAGCGCCGCCGTGAAGATCAGCAGCTTGTCCTTTTCTCGGGGAGTCAGTTTCATGAAGGCAGTCGTTCAGGAAAACGTAATTTTTATCGATGCGCGGCGGTTCCGGCGATGGCGCGGTTCATCGTAGCACCGTGCCGATTCGCGTGCGTCGTGTATCGGTTATGTAAGGAGCAAGGCGCGTGCCATGACGGCGGGACGCGGGGTAATGCGCGTTCGTGGTGCGCGCTGCATGGATTGCATGCACCGCGGCGGCGGCACTGCGCCGAAATGGTGCGTGCGTTGCCGCACGTGCTCAGGTCTGCCAGAGGCGCAGCGGACGTGCATCGACACCGTGCACGATCGGCCGCAGGTAAAGCCAGCAGTCGGTGAAGTGACGCTGCAGCGCTTCCATCGACGTCGATACCGCGCGCACCACCAGGACGCCCGGCGTCACGCAGGTCGCGCCCGCGCGCAGCGTGTCGTCGAACGGCATCCGGGCGGCGAGCGTCTCGGCGAGCGCGGCATCGCACACGGCGCCGGCCGCCCACAGCGTGCCGTACACGGGAAAGCCGGCGAGGCCCTGCAGCGCGCCGCGCAGCGGATCGTGCGCATCGAGCAGCGCGCGCTCGGTCCACAGCGGCCGGCCGTCGGCATCGACGAGTGACGAACCCGACGCGATGCGGCCCGCCGACCACGTTTCGCCGGCCGCCTGCCGGCCGAGTTGCGTCGCGTCCCAGCCGATCGCGCTCGCGCCCGCGCCGAGCGTCACCGTGAAGTCGAGCGCGGCGTGGGCCGCGTCGAAGAACAGGTTGTTCTGCGGCAGCCAGTCGAGCTTCGCGTGCGCGCCGACCGTGATGCCGATGCGCTGCGTCGCGTCGAGGCCGTTCGACTTGTACCACTTGGTCGCACCGGGCGTCGTCAGCACCGCATGCGTGCCGTCGCCGAGCGCGATGTCGATGTCGAGCCGATCGCCGCCCGCGACGCCGCCCGGCGGGTGAACGATGACCGCGTGGCAGATCGCGTCGCCTTCCGGATACAGCGGCCGCTGCACGCGCAGCGGGCCGTCGTGCAGCCGATGGACGAGCGTCGTGCGCGCGCCGTGCCGTTCGAAGCCGAGTTCGAGGCGGCCGCGCCACGACTTGGCGACGGCGGGACGGGACAGCGGAGCGTGGGAATCGAGGGCGGACATCGGCGGGAAGCAGGGGACGGACGCGGTGATCGAGGATGCTACCGCAACACTATACGCTTGGGTGTTCGGGTTGTTGAACGTGATGATGGGAAGGGACGACGGCGCCGACGATCGCATGACATGCATGGGTCGCCGGCGCCACGCGTCGGCGCGCTCACACGCTGCGTGCCGCGCTACACCGCGATCAGCTCGCGCACGCCGTTCGTCTCCATGTCCCGCGCAGCGCCGCCCGCAATGACCTCGCCGCGGCTCATCACCCAGTAATGGTCGGCGATCGAACGCGCGAAGTCGTAGTACTGCTCGACGAGCAGCACGGTCATCCTCGATTCGTCGACGAGCTGGCGCAGCGTGCGCCCGATGTCCTGGATGATCGACGGCTGGATGCCCTCGGTCGGCTCGTCGAGGATCAGCAGCTGCGGCTCGCTCATCAGTGCGCGGCCGATCGCGAGCTGCTGCTGCTGACCGCCCGACAGGTCGCCGCCGCGCCGTGCGCGCATGTCCTTCAGCACCGGGAACAGGTCGTAGATGCGGTCGGGCATCTTCGATGGCGCCTTGCGGCTTGCCGCGCCGACGAGCAGGTTCTCCTCGACGGTGAGGCGCGGAAAGATGTCGCGGCCCTGCGGCACGTACGCGAGCCCGGCCGCGACGCGTGCATACGGCGGCAGTGCGCCGAGCGCCGTGCCGCGCCACGACACACTGCCGCTCTTTGCCGTGACGACCCCCATCAGGCAGCGCAGCAGCGTGCTCTTGCCGACGCCGTTGCGGCCCAGCAGCACGGTGAGCTTGCCGTCGTCGGCGGCCAGCGTCACGTTGCGCAGGATATGGCTGCCGCCGTAGTACTGGTTCAGTGCATCGATCTTCAGCATCGCATCATCGTCCGAGGTAAGACTCGATCACCGCGTCGTCGCGCTTGACCTGGTCGAGCGTGCCTTGCGCGAGCACCGCGCCTTCGGCCATCACCGTCACGCGGCCCGTGTCGCCCGCGAGCGCCGCGACGAACTCCATGTCGTGCTCGACGACCATCATCGAGCAGGTGCCGCGCAGCGTGTTCAGCAGCTTCGCGAGTTCCATCGTCTCGTGGTCGGTCATCCCGGCCGCCGGCTCGTCGAGCAGCAGCAGAGCCGGGCGCTGCATCAGCAGCATGCCGATCTCGAGCCGCTGCTTCTGCCCGTGCGACAGCTCGCCGGCCGCGCGATACGCGTCGCTTTCGAGGCCGATCAGCGCAAGCGTCTCCTCGATCTTCGCCTGCGCGGCGCGGTCGAGCCGCGCGCGCAGCGATGCGAGCCAGCCCTTGTCGGTCTGCATCGCGAGTTCGAGGTTTTCCCACACCGGATGCTGTTCGAATACGGTCGGTTTCTGGAACTTGCGGCCGATCCCCGCACGCGCGATCTCGGGTTCGTTCATCCGCGCGAGGTCGATGGTCTGGCCGAGAAACACCTTGCCCGCATCGGGACGCGTCTTGCCGGTGATCACGTCCATCATCGTCGTCTTGCCCGCGCCGTTCGGACCGATCACGCAGCGCAGCTCGCCCGCGTCGATCGCGAGCGACAGCTTGTTCAGCGCGCGAAAGCCGTCGAAGCTCACCTCGATGTCCTCGAGGTAGAGGATCGTGCCGTGCGACGTGTCGATGCCGGGCGGCACCACGCGGCCCATCGATGCGGTGCCGCTGACGGCCAGCAGCTCGTCTTCCGGCGGTGGCGTGAACTGGTAGAGGGCCGTGCCGTTCATGCGCGTTTCCCCTTCGCAAGCAGCGTGTCGACGAGGCCCATGATCCCGCGCGGCAGCAAGAGCGGCACCAGCACGAAGATCAGGCCGAGAAAGAACAGCCAGTATTCGGCGAAATACGCGGTAAAGAAGCTCTTCGCGCCGTTCACCGCGAACGCGCCGACGATCGGCCCGATCAGCGTGCCGCGGCCGCCCACCGCGACCCAGATCGCCATTTCGATCGAGTTGCCGGGCGACATCTCGCCAGGATTGATGATGCCGACCTGCGGCACGTACAACGCGCCCGCGATCCCGCACAGCACGGCCGACAGCGTCCACACGAACAGCTTGTACGCGAGCGGGCTGTAGCCGAGGAACATCAGCCGCGTCTCGCCGTCGCGCACCGCGGTGACCACGCGCCCGAGCTTGCTGGTGACGATCGCGCGCGCGACGATGAACGCGAGCACGAGCGTCGCGAAGGTCAGCAGCAACAGCACCGTGCGCGTGCCGGGCGACGTGATCGGAAACCCGGCGATGCGCTTGAAGTCGGTGAAGCCGTTATTGCCGCCGAAGCCCGTCTCGTTGCGAAAGAACAGCAGCATCGCGGCGAACGTCAGCGCCTGCGTGATGATCGACAGGTACACGCCTTTCACGCGCGAGCGGAACGTGAAGAAGCCGAACACCCATGCGAGCATCGCCGGCACGAGCACGACCAGCGCGAGCGCCCACGCGAGATGCTGCGTGCCGCTCCAGTACCAGGGCAGCTGATGCCAGTCGAGGAACACCATGAAGTCGGGCAGGTCGCTGCCGTATTTGCCGTCGCGGCCGATCTCGCGCATCAGGTACATGCCGATCGCATAGCCGCCGAGCGCGAAGAACAGCCCGTGGCCGAGGCTGAGGATGCCGCAGTAGCCCCACACGAGATCGAGCGCGAGCGCGGCGATTGCGTAGCACATCAGCTTGCCGGCGAGCGTCATCGCGTACGCGGACAGATGGAACGCGCTCGACTCGGGCGCGACCAGCGCGGCGAGCGGCACGCAGATGCCGATCGCGATGCACAGCGCGACGAGCGCGACCCATGCGCGGCGCGACAGCAGCGCGGGGCGGGGCGGCAGGCCGAGCGCGAATTTTCCCTCCGCACGCGCGGCGGCGGGCTTCGGTGCGTCGGCGATCGGGTTCGACAACGAGTCGGTGAATGAAGTCATGTCAGGCCTCCGCGCTGCGTCCCTTCGGGGCGAACATGCCCTGCGGACGTTTCTGGATGAACAGCACGATCATCACGAGCACCGCGATCTTCGCGAGCACGGCGCCCCAGAACGGCTCGATCGCCTTGCTGACGAGGCCGAGCCCGAAGCCGCCGAGCACGGTGCCGGCGATCTGGCCGACGCCGCCGAGCACGACCGCCATGAACGAATCGATGATGTAGTTCTGTCCGAGGTCGGGGCCCACGTTGCCGATCTGCGACAGCGCGCAGCCGCCGAGCCCCGCGATGCCCGCGCCGAACGCGAACGCATACGCGTCGACGCGCGCGGTCTTCACGCCGACGCACGCGGCCATCCGGCGGTTCTGCGTGACCGCGCGCACGAACAGGCCGAGCCGCGTCTTCGTCAGGACGGCCCATGCGACGAACACGACCGCGAGCGCGAACGCGAGGATCACGAGCCGGTTGTACGGCAGGATCAGGTTCTGCATCACCGTCACGCCGCCGCTCATCCACGACGGGTTCACGACCTGGACGTTCTGCGCGCCGAACAGCATGCGCGTCGCCTGGATCAGGATCAGGCTCACGCCGAAGGTCGCGAGCAGCGTCTCGAGCGGGCGGCCGTACAGGTGCCGCAGCACGAGCCGTTCGAGCACGATGCCGACCAGCGCGGCCGCCGCGAACGACACCGGCACCGCGACGAGCGGATACCAGTCGAACGCGGCCGGCGCATAGCGCTGGATCAGCGTCTGCACGACATAGGTTGCGTACGCACCGATCATCAGGAATTCGCCGTGCGCCATGTTGATCACGCCGATCAGCCCGTACGTGATCGCGAGGCCGAGCGCGGCGAGCAGCAGCACGCTGCCGAGCGACAGGCCCGCGAACACGGTGCCGGCGATCTCGCCGCGGCGCTGCAGCGCGTGCAATGCGTCGAGCCCTTGCTGCGCGGCTTCGCGCACGCGCGCGTCGGATTCGGTGTAGCTGCCGTCGGCATTCTTCGCGACGAGCGGGCGCAACTGTTCGATCATGTCGAGATCGCGGCGCGCGGCCACCACCTGCACGGCTTCGAGGCGCTTCGCCGGATCGGCATCATGCAGCGCGGCGATGGCCCACAGTGCGTCGAGGCGGCGCTTCAATGCCGGATCGGTTTCCTTCGCGCGTGCGCGATCGATCATCGGCTTGAGTGCCGGGTCGGGCGACTTCAGCAGCGCGTCGATCGCGTCGCGGCGCGCGGCGACGTCGGGCGATGCGAGTGCGAGGCCCGACAGCGCGCCGGCGATCTTCGTGCGCAGCAGGTTGTTCAGCATCACCGGCTGTGCGTCGCCGGCCGGTGTCGCGGCCTGGGTGAGCGCGTCATGTGCGGTGTCGCCGGTCTGGATCAGCACGCGGCCGTCGCCGGTCGCGAGCGCGTCGCCGCTCGACAACGCATTGAGCAACGCGACGGCGCGCGGATCGGCATCGGCGGCAAGATGGTCGATCGCAGCCGTTTTCGCGTCGAAGTCGTCGCCGGCGAGCGCGGCGGTATCGGCGGCCGTCAGGGCGAACGCGGCGCGCGGCAGCGCGCACGCCAGTGCAACACAGGCGACGGCCGCGACGGCGGCGCGGCGAAAGCGTGTAGGCATCGGGAGATCCTGTCGGGCGTGGGAAAGCGAATACGTGCGGCGATGCGCGGGCGGGTGCGGTTCGTTACGGTGAGCCGGCGTTCGCGCACCTGCCTGCGAGCGGAGCGCCACGCCGGTGCGCAGCGCCCCGCATCGCCTCGCGTCAGGCCAGCGCCGCGCGCTGCCGGCGCAGGAACGCCGGGATCGAGCTGACGATGTCCGGCTTGCCCTGGTTCCCCGCGATGAACGGGCTCCACGGTTGCGCACGCACCGCGGTCTTCGTCTTCCACACGACGTTGAATTGCCCGTCGCCGCGGATCTCACCGATCATCACCGGCTTGTGCAGGTGATGGTTGCCGTCCATCGAGAGCGTGAAGCCCGACGGTGCGGCAACCGTCTGGCCGATCATCGCGACGCGCACCTTGTCGACGTCGGTGCTCTTCGCCTTTTCGACGGCCTGCTTCCACATGTGGATGCCCACGTAGGTCGCCTCCATCGGATCGTTGGTCACGCGCTTCGCGCCGCCCGGCAGGTTGTTCGCCTTCACCCATGCGGCGAACTGGTCCTTGAACTTCGTGTTCGTCGGGTTCTTCACCGACATGAAGTAGTTCCACGCGGCGAGATGGCCGACAAGCGGCTTCGTGTCGATCCCGCGCAGCTCTTCCTCGCCGACCGAGAACGCGACCACCGGCACGTCGGTCGCCTTGATCCCCTGGTTGCCGAGCTCCTTGTAGAACGGCACGTTCGAATCGCCGTTGATCGTCGAGATCACGGTCGTCTTGCCGCCCTGCGAGAAGTTCTTGATGTTCGCGACGATGGTCTGGTAATCGCTGTGGCCGAACGGCGTGTAGACCTCCTGAATGTCGGCGTCCTTCACGCCCTTCGATTTCAGGAACGCGCGCAGGATCTTGTTGGTCGTGCGCGGATACACATAGTCGGTGCCGAGCAGGAAGAAGCGCTTTGCACCGCCGCCTTCCGCGCTCATCAGGTACTCGACGGCCGGGATCGCCTGCTGGTTCGGCGCGGCGCCCGTGTAGAACACGTTGCGCGACATTTCCTCGCCCTCGTACTGCACCGGGTAGTAGAGCAGGCCGTTCAGTTCCTCGAACACCGGCAGCACCGACTTGCGCGACACCGAGGTCCAGCAGCCGAACACGCACGCGACCTTGTCCTGCGTGAGCAGCTGGCGCGCCTTCTCCGCAAACAGCGGCCAGTTCGATGCGGGGTCGACCACCACCGGCTCGAGCTTGCGGCCCATCACGCCGCCGCTCTTGTTGATGTCGGCGATCGTCATCAGCGCCGTGTCCTTCAGCGACGTTTCGGAGATCGCCATCGTGCCCGACAGCGAATGCAGGATGCCGACCTTGATCGGGCCCGTGCCCGCATCGGCCGCGTGCGCGAACGGGCTCTTGCCCGCGAGCGCGAGTGCACCGGCCATCGAACCGAACTTCAACAGACTGCGACGTTTCATCGGGATCCCCTTGTCGTGTTGGATAGTCGTGCGCCGTGACGGCGCCGGCATCGGAGTAACGCAAGGCATGTGCCAGTCGCATGGATGCACGCCGGGCGTGCCCGCGCGGGGTGGCGCGGGGCGCCGGCACGGTGCGCATGACGCGTCGTGCAGCATGCGCGACCCGTTGCGGTGCGCATGCACGGGCGCAAATGGTGCACGACGGGTGATCGTGTCGACGCACGCGCGACGTGTGATTCAGTGCGACGGGAAAGGGCGGGAAACTGAAGCAGAAGCCGAAGCCGAAGCCGAAGCCGAAGCCGAAGCCGAAGCCGAAGCCGAAGCCGAAGCCGAAGCCGAAGCCGAAGCCGAAGCGGAGGCAGAAACGCAAACGGGCGCGCCATGCGCGCCCGTTCGGCGGATCGGAGCGATCGGCTGCAACGCGCCGGTCGCCGTGGCGGCGCGCGATGCGCCGCCGGGAAGGTCAGTAACGCGGCACGGACGGATCGACGTCACGCGACCACGCGTCGATCCCGCCCTGCAGGTTGTACAGCTTCGTGAAGCCGCGCGATTCGAGGAACATCGCGACCTGCGCGCTGCGCATCCCGTGATGGCACACGCAGACGATTTCCGCTTCGTCGTCGAGCTCCTCGCTGCGCGCGGGGATCTGCTGCATCGGGATCGACACGCTGCCGGCGATCTGCGCGGTGGAAATTTCCCACGGCTCGCGCACGTCGAGCACGACCGGCGCGGGGCGCGCCGGATCGCGAAGCCATTCCGCGAGCATCGCGGGCGTCAGGATCTGCATGGGGCCGCCGCTCAGAACTTGAAACGCGACGGTTCGATCGCGTTGACGAGGTGATTGACGTAGGTTTCGAACACGTCGGCGACGCGGTACTGCTTCTCGTCGATGCGCGTGATGATCTGCGCCTTCATCACCGGACGGCCGCCGACGAACGCCGACAGGCGGCCGCCGACCTTCAGCTGTTCGAGCATCTGCTGCGGCACGACCGGCAGGCCGCCCGCGACGCAGATCACGTCGTACGGCGCCTTGTCGGGCCAGCCGAGCGAGCCGTCGCCCAGTGCGACTTCCGCGTTCGTCACGCCGTCGTTGCGCAGATTGTCGGCCGCGAACTTCGCGATGGCCGGATCGATCTCGACGGCCGTCACGTGCTGCGCGCGATGCGCGAACAGCGCGGCCAGGTAGCCCGAACCCGCGCCGATCACGAGCACGTTCTCGTGCTTCTTGACCGCCAGTTCCTGCAGCACGCGCGCTTCGACGCGCGGGAACAGCATCTTGCTGCCGCCGCCGGGCAGCGGCAGCTCGAGGTCGGCGAACGCGAGATCGCGGTATTCGGCCGGAACGTAGTTTTCCCGCTTGACGATCGACAGCAGGCCCAGGACGTCCAGATCCAGCACGTCCCACGGCCGGATCTGTTGTTCGATCATGTTGAAACGCGCGTTTTCGATATTCATGGTGTGGTCACGCAGCCAGGTCGGCCATCAGCGGGGGATAGAGAAACTTCGTGATTGTACCAAACGGGGCGGCGGCAAAGCCTTCAGACGGCCTGCAACAGACCTTTACCCTTTGCTCTTCTTGATCTGCGCCTCGAATGCGAGGTCGAGCTTGCTCGCCTTGCGCGGCTTTTTGGGGCCGAATTCGTCGACGAACTTGACGAATTCGTCGAGCGGCAGCGGCTCGCAGCGCTTCTCGGCGGTGCCGCCGGAACGGTCGACCAGGTAGAACAGTCCACCCGCCATCGCGACGGCCGCGAACTGCGGGTTGCCGGAACGGGTCTTCAGGCGTTCGACCGCGTGGGTTGCCTTGGTGGTGCGCATCGTGCGGATTCTTGCAGGGGCGTTGAGCCCGCTACTTTATCAAACCGGCCGCCCGCACGCGCCGTGCGGCGTCAGACGGTGCGCGAGTAGCGTTGCCGCGGCGTCTGGCCGAGGTACGCGTCGAAGGCCATCGCGATGTTGCGCACGACCATCCGGCCGGCCGGGTGGATCGTCAGGCGATCGCTTGCCACGGTCAGCAGGCCGTCCTGCTCGAACCCGCGCAGCGCGTCGAGCTCGCGCGCGAAGTGGTTGGCGAAGCGGATCCCGTGCGCCGCCTCGATATGCGAGAACGGCAGCTCGAGGTTGCACATCAACTGCGTGATCACGTCGCGGCGCAGCCGGTCGTCGGGCGTGAGCCGCACGCCGCGCGCGATCGGCAGCCGGCCCGCGTCGAGCGCCGCGCCATAGGCTGGCAAGTCCTTCGCGTTCTGCGCGTAGACGTCGCCGACCTTGCCGATCGACGACACGCCGAAGCCGATCAGGTCGGTGTCCGCGCGCGTGCTGTAGCCCTGGAAATTGCGCTGCAGCGTGCCGTTGCGCTGCGCGCGCACGAGTTCGTCGGACGGCCGCGCGAAGTGATCCATCCCGATGTACACGTAGCCGGCCGACGTCAGCATGTCGATCGCGAGGCCGAGCAGCGCGATGCGCGTTTCGGGCGACGGCAGCGTCGCGTCGTCGATCTGCCGCTGCATCTTGAACAGGTGCGGCATGTGCGCGTAGCCGAATACCGACAGGCGGTCCGGCGCGAGTTCGATGATCGTCTCGAGCGTGCGCGCGAACACGGCGACCGTCTGGTGCGGCAGCCCGTAGATCAGGTCGACGCTGACCGAATGGAAGCCCGTCGTGCGCGCGGCGGACAGCAGGTCGGCCGTCATCGCGAGCGGCTGGATCCGGTTGATCGCCTGCTGCACGACCGGATTGAAATCCTGCACGCCGAGGCTCAGCCGGTTGAAGCCGATGTTGCGCAGGTGGACGACCGTCGCGGGCGTGACCGTGCGCGGGTCGATCTCGATCGAGAACTCGGCGTCGGCGTCCGGCGCGAGCGCGAAGTGTTCGCGGGTGGCCACCATCAACTCGGCCGTTTCGTCGTCGGACAGGAAGGTCGGCGTGCCGCCGCCCCAGTGGAGCTGCGTGACCGGGCGCGCGGGATCGAACAGCGCGGCCTGCAGCACCAGCTCGCGCTTCAGTTGCTCGAGATACGGGCGCGCGCGGCGGCGGTTGTTGGTCGCGATCTTGTTGCAGCCGCAATAGAAGCAGGCCGTGTTGCAGAACGGGATGTGGAAGTAGAGCGACAGGTCGCTGGACGACGCGCCGGGATCGCCCGCGGCGCGCACGTAGTCGGCCGGGTCGAAATCGTCGCGGAATTGCAGCGCGGTGGGGTAGGACGTATAGCGCGGCCCGTTCGCGCCGTACTTCGCGAGCAAATCGGGACGGAACACTGTGTCAGCAGAACCGGAGTTCATGATGGTCTCGCTCTTTTTAGATGCTTTCGAGTATATGAATGCGCGATTCGGCTGCATTGTGTAATAACGTCGCAGCCGGCGGTGGCACAATGCGCAGTGGGCTGCCGCACGCTGCGTCCGGTTGCCGCACCGTTTTGTGTTGTTCGTGAGAGAGCCGAGTGTCCGTCGAAATGCCTGTCCGTCCGGCGCCCGCCGATGTCCCGCCGCCGCATGCGTGCCGCGAGGGGTGCGGCGCATGCTGCATCGCGCCGTCGATTTCCTCGCCGATTCCGGGGATGCCCGACGGCAAGCCGGCCGGCGTGCGTTGCGTGCAGCTCGGCGCCGACCTGCGCTGCCGGATCTTCGGCCGGCCCGAGCGTCCCGCGTGCTGCTCCGGGCTGCAGCCGTCCGCCGAGATGTGCGGTGCGTCGCGCGACGACGCGCTCGCGTGGCTGACGCGCCTCGAGGTCGCGACGCAGCCGGCGCCCGGCGCCGACGCGGCCCGCTGACGTGCCGCCGCGGGCCGTGGGTCGAGGGAACCGGCGGCATGCGCCGAAACACTAACTTCGGTCCACGGCCTCACACGGGGCGGAGCCGATAGCCAGACTGCCGCTTCGCCCGCTACAGGAGATTGTTCAGCATGACCGCATCTTGCACGCCCGGCCGGCGCCGCTTCCTCGCCGCCTGCGCCGGCGCCATCGGCGTGTCGGTATCGCTCGCCGCCTGCGCGTCGACGTTCCCGTTCATCCCCGATCACTACACGTTCTCGCGCGGCGACGTGCAGAAAGCCGTCGCGCGCAAGTTTCCGTACCAGAAGACGGTCGCGCAGGTCGTCGACGTGTCGCTCGCGAATCCGGCCGTCAACCTGCTGCCCGACCAGAACCGCGTCGCCGTGCAGCTCGACGCGCATTTCGCGAGTCCGTTCCTGAGCGAACCGGTGAGCGGCAAGTTCACTGTGTCCGGCCAGCTGGCTTACGACGCGCCGAGCCGCTCGGTCGTGCTGAAGGCGCCGGCCGTCGACAGCCTCGTGCTCGACGGCAACGCGCAGATGTACGCGCAACAGGTCGGCGCGGCCGCCGGCCTGCTCGCGACGCAGGTGCTGACCAACTATCCGATCTACACGTTCAAGCCCGAGCAACTGCAATTTGCCGGCGTGAACTACGAACCCGGTACAATTACGATTCTTACAAACGGCATACGCGTGGCGATCGTCGAAAAGTGACGGCGCACCGCGCGCGGCCGGGCGGGCCGCGGCGGTGACGTGGCCCTTTCTTTCGACTACTTCGGAGTTGGGCCACGGATGGACTGGATCCTGATCTGCAAGGCATTGATCCTCGGCGTCGTCGAGGGGCTGACGGAATTCCTCCCGGTGTCGAGCACCGGCCACCTGATCGTCGCGGGCAGCTTCCTGAATTTCAACGATGCGCACGCGAAGACCTTCGACGTCGTGATCCAGTTCGGCGCGATCCTCGCGGTCTGCTGGGAATACCGGCAACGGATCGTGTCCGTCGTGACCGGGCTGCCGAGCCGGCCCGACGCGCGGCGCTTCACGCTGAACGTCGTGATCGCGACGATTCCCGCGATCGCGCTCGGCCTGCTGCTCGAGAAGAAGATCAAGGCCGTGCTGTTCTCGCCGGTGCCGGTCGCATTCGCACTCGTCGTCGGCGGCGCGATCATCCTGTGGGCCGAGGCGCGGCAACGCGAACGCAGCGAGCCGCCGCGCGTGCAGTCGGTCGATGCGCTCACGCCGCTCGATGCGCTGAAGGTCGGCATCGCGCAATGTTTCGCACTGGTGCCGGGCATGTCGCGCTCGGGCTCGACGATCATCGGCGGGATGCTGTTCGGCCTCGACCGGCGCGTCGCGACCGAATTCTCGTTCTTCCTCGCGATTCCGATCATCTTCGGCGCGACGCTCTATGAAACCGTCAAGGACTGGCAGGCATTCACGGTCGATTCGCTCGGCCTGTTCGCGCTCGGGCTGGTTGCCGCGTTCGTCAGCGCGTTCGTGTGCGTGCGCTGGCTGCTGCGCTTCGTCGCGACGCATGACTTCACCGTGTTCGCGTGGTACCGGATCGCGTTCGGCCTGTTCGTGCTGCTCGTGGGTTACAGTGGATGGTTGAACTGGGCGTGATGCCGGTGCGGGGGCGAAGGTGTTCCCGATAGATGGAAAACGGCCCGATCGGCAGATGCCGGTCGGGCCGTTTGTCATTGCACGGCGCGTAGCGTGCGGTGCGTCGCGGCAGCGGGAATTCAGCCGGCGCGCTTGCGGAACACCAGGTCCCACACGCCGTGGCCGAGCCGCAGCCCGCGCCGTTCGAACTTCGTGACGGGGCGGTAGTCGGGGCGGGGCGCGTAGTCGGCGGCCGTGTTTTCGAGCGTCGGCTCGGCGCCGAGCACTTCCAGCATCTGTTCCGCGTAGTTCTGCCAGTCGGTCGCGCAATGCAGGTACGCGCCCGGCTTCAGGCGCGACGCGAGGTGCGCGACGAGCGGCGGCTGGATCAGCCGGCGCTTGTGGTGACGCGCCTTGTGCCACGGATCCGGGAAGAAGATATGCACGCCGTCGAGGCTTTCGGGCGCGAGCATGTGCTCGAGCACTTCGACAGCGTCGTGCTGGATGATGCGGATGTTCGGCAGGTTCTGTTCGCCGATCAGCTTCAGCAGTGCGCCGACGCCCGGCTCGTGTACCTCGACGCCGAGGAAGTCGTCGCCCGGGCGGTGCGCGGCGATTTCCGCGGTCGATGCGCCCATCCCGAAGCCGATCTCCAGGATGCGCGGTGCGCTGCGGCCGAACACGGCGTCCCAGTCGGGGAGTTCAGCGGCGTACGGGACGACGAAGCGCGGGCCGAGATCGTCGAGCGCGCGGCGCTGGCCGGTCGACACGCGGCCGGCGCGCGTCACGAAGCTGCGGATGCGGCGGCGGTGCAGCGGATTGACTTCGTCGGCGCCGTCGGCGGCTTCGTCGGGAAGGGCGGCGTCGTTCGGCGGCAGGCCGGCTTCGTTCGGATCGTCGTGCATCATCGGTGACAAGAAAGGCTCGGTTCGGGCGCGGGCCCGTTACGCGCAGCGGTGCGCCGGATGAACGGGCACATGGTACAAAAAAGCCGCCTTCGACGAGGCGGCTCTTGCGCTGGCTGCCGTGCAGCCGAAAGTGGAGCGGGCGATGGGAATCGAACCCACGTCATCAGCTTGGGAAGCTGAGGTAATGGCCATTATACGACGCCCGCAGAACGCGTAATTCTACAGGGTTTAGCCGAGACGTTGCAAGCGAGGCGTTTTGGCCGCCGATCTCGAAGCCGGCGTGGCCCGGGGTGGCGGGGCGACGGCATCGCCAGGAAGGGTCGTCAAGGTCCGGCCGGAAGCGGTCCGTCAACGCAAGGTAGAACGCAACGAACGCGTGCCGCATCTGCCTGCCAGCCGGTGTCGAAAATAGACGAGTCGGTGTCGGAACCATACAAGCCCCGTTACAGCTTTCGAACTAACGTGACAGACCTCTTACCCGATCGTTAGTCTGGAGCCGACATGTCCGATTTCATCACCGTTCTGCGCGAAACCTGCCCGACCCCGGTCCTCGATGCGACCAAGTGGAAGCGCATCGGCGGCGATCCGCACACCGTGAACCTCAACGCATACCTGTCGAAGGACGGCAGCAAGATCATGGGCACCTGGATCTGCACGCCGGGCAAGTTCGAGGTGAACTACGAGAAATGGGAGTACTGCCACTTCCTCGACGGCTACTGCATCATCACGCCGGAAGGCGAGGAAGCCGTGCACCTGAAGGCCGGCGATGTGTTCGTGATCGAACCCGGCATGAAAGGGACCTGGGAAGTGGTGGAGACGGTGCGCAAGTACTTCGTCTTCGCCTGAGCGAGGCTGCAGGCTCGATCCCCGCATTCCGTCGTCGTCCGAAACGCGCCCGACTCCCGGCGCCGGGAGGGCAAGCGGGGATCGCGCTCAATAAAACGCGTTCCGGTTCGGAAACAGCTCGCCGAGCGTGGTCGTACGCTCGGCCGGTTCCGCCACCCCGCCGATCGCGCCGGGTGCCTGACGCTCGCGATAGGCGCTCGGCGACATGCCATGCGCGCGCCGAAACTCGCGCCCGAGCTGCGACGCATCGGCAAATCCGCAGGCCGTCGCGATTTCAGAAACGTTCTTGTTCAGATGTACCCGCATCCACGCGGCCGTGCGAATCCGGATCGCCCGGTAGCACGCGGCCGGCCCGCTTCCGGTCGCTTTCCTGAACAGCCGTTCCAGCTGTCTCGTCGAGAGGCATCGTGACATGGCGTTGCTTCCGGCCTGTCGCCAGGCCCGCGCGACTACCCTTCATGTCGTCCTCCAATCCGTGTTTTTAATGTCTTGCCTGCGGTCCGTTGAACTGCGCGTTGCAGGAGGGTGAAATATCCGACCGCGACCCATGACAAATGCGGCGCGATGTTGATCGGTGGCGACACGTTTCGCGGGCGATGCCGATCGGCGCGACGGTCGCGCGTCTGCAGGACGGCGCGCAAGGGCCTATGATGCAGCGATCCGCCAGTCGCGCCGGCCACCGCGCGAGCATGGCCCGCGAACGCTGAACGTTCTTCCGGAATCCCGACCATGCGTATCACCGACATCCGCGAGCAAGCGATCCCGGTTTCCCGCTATGCCGATCCGGCGATTCCGTCCGGCGGTTTGACGACGAGCGTTGTCGCGATCGTCACCGATGTCGTACGGGATGGCCGGCCGGTCACCGGTTACGGCTATGCGTCGGTCGGCCGCCATGCGCAGGGCGGGCTGATTCGCGAACGGTTCGCGCCGCGTCTGCTGGCCGTCGCGGACGCCATCGCCGACGACGCCGGCACGAACCTCGATCCGTTTCGCGCATGGCGCGCGATGATGGCAGGCGAGAAGCCCGGCGGTCACGGCGAGCGCTGTGTCGCGGTCGGCGTGCTCGACATGGCGATCTGGGATGCCGCCGCGAAGATCGCGGGCCTGCCGCTCCATCGCTTCGTCGCCGACCGGCTCGCGCGCCACGCAGCGCCCCGCGTGCGGGTCTACGCGGGCGGCGGCTACCGCTATCCGCACGACGATCTCGCACGCCTGTCGGACGAGATGCGCCGCATTGCAGATCTCGGCTACACGCACGCGAAGATCAAGATCGGCGGCCCGGATATCGACCAGGACAAACGACGCATCGAAGCCGCCGCGGCCTGTCTTGTCGACAGCTCGCATCTCGCGGTCGACGCGATGAACACGTACGACGCGACGAGCGGCCGCGCTGCCGCCGCGCTGCTGGCACCGTTCGCACTCTGGTGGTTCGAGGATCTCTGTGATCCGCTCGACCTGCCGCTTCATGCGGACCTGACTGCGCAATACACGCCACCGGTCGCCGCCGGCGAGGCGTTGTTCTCGCTCGCGGAAGCGAAGCTGCTCGAACGCTACGGCGGCGTGCGCCCGGACCGCGACGTCCTCGTGTTCGATCCGGTGCATTGCTATGGCCTGCCGGGCTACCTGCAGATCGTCGACCATTTCGTGTCGAACGGCTGGCGTCGCGATGCATTCTGGCCGCATGGCGGTCATCTGTTCTCGCTGCACGTCGTGTCCGCGCTCGGGCTCGGCGGCGCGGAAGTCAGCCCGTTCGCGTTCCATCCGTTCAGCGGGCTGGCGGACGGCGAAACGGTCGATGCCGGCTGCGCGGCGGTGCCGCAGGCGCCGGGCATCGGCTTCGAGCTTCATGCCGATGCGTATCGCGCGTTTCGCTCGGTAGCGGGCCGCTGAACGGCGCCGCCGGCTTCAGCGCGCGGCGGTCGCGAACGGCGCGTCCGGCGCCTGCCGTCAGCCGATCGCATGCACGCCGACCAGCAGCAACGCGCCGACGACGATCAGCAGCAGCGCGTGAATGCGCGTGACCATCACGCACACGGTCGACCCGACCGCGATCGCCCGCGCGGGCCAGCCGCCGTCGAGCGCCTGCAGCAGCACCCAGACCGACGCGAGGATCATGCCGGCCGCGACCGGGCGCAGGCCGGCTTCGAGCGCGATCTGCCAGCGTGCGCCCTGGTGCCGCCGCCACAGGTGCGCGACGCCGTAGATCAGGAACGCGGTCGGCCCGAACAGTGCGAGCGTCGCGATCACCGCGCCGGGGCCCGGCGCCATCCGCGCGATCGCGAAGTCGTTCACGAACTGCGTGGCCGTCATCCAGTGATGCACGTCGACGACCTGTCGCTGGATGTCGGCGATAATCGTCTGGCCGCCGCCGATCGTCGCGATCGACAACGGCGCGAACACGCCGAACAGGGCGGCGTAGCGTGACGAGGCGGTCATCGTTCGTCGCTCCGGACGACGGAGGCGGCCGCCCGGCGGTATTCGAGCGCGACGCTCAGCGTGCCGCCGATCAGCACGGTCCATACGAGCGGCCAGTGCAGCACCGCCACCGACACGAACGTGAGCGTCATCACCGCGAACGGCAGCGCGCGGCGCGGCAGCCGGCGCACCGCGGTGATCGCCATCGCGATCGACAGCCCGATCGCCGCGGCGGCCGCGCCCGCGAGCGCGACATGCGTGAGCGGAAAGCGCGTCAGCGTCGAGAACGCGACGCCGAACAGCACGATCAGCACGGCAGGCGGCGCGATGATCCCGGTGAAGCCGGCCACCGCGCCGCGCCATCCGGCCAGTCGGAAGCCGATCCAGATCGCAAGGTTCTTCACGTTGACGCCTGGCAGTGCCTGCGAGAGCGCAAGGCCGTTGAGGAACGCCTCTTCATCGAGCCAGCGCCGCTCGTACACGAAGTCGCGCATCATGCGCCCGCTCAGCCCGCCGCCGAAGCTGGTGAGGCCGATCTGCGCGAACGCGGTGAACAGCGCGAGGACGCCGGGCGGCGCGGGTGCGCTCGGGGGGGCGGGCGAAGACATCGGGCGGACAGGACGCGGCGGGTGGGCAGTGGCCCATGGTAGCAAGTGGTGCCTGTCGGCACGCTGACATCCAGCCGGCGAGGGGGCTTGCCATGCCCCCGGCGCTGCCGCCGAAACCGGCGCGCGGCTAGGCCCGCACGACCGTCACGCCCGCGGCCTCGATAGGCTCGGTCAGCGCGGCATCGGTTTCCCGTTCGACGACGATGGCTTGCGCGAGCGCGAGCTCGCCGATCACGAACTGCGACGCCGCACGCAGTTTGGATTGCGATGCCAGCACGACCGTTTCGCCGGCACGCTCGGCCAATGCACGCTTGATCGCCGCTTCCTCGAAGTCGCCGGTGCTCAGCCCCGCGACCGGATGAACGCCGGTCACGCCCATGAAATACAGGTCCGCGTGGATGCGCGCGATACCTTCCATTGCCGCGGCACCCACCGCGACGATCGAATGCTTGTACAACCGTCCGCCGATCAGGATCACGTCGATCGACGGATGCGCGGCCAGCGCGACGGCGACGCTCGGGCTGTGCGTGACGATCGTCGCGCGCAGGTCGGGCGGCAACTGGCTGACGAGCAGGGCCGACGTCGTGCCGCCATCGACGATCGCGACCTGTCCGGGCGCGATCATCTGCGCGGCGCGGCGCGCGATACGTCGCTTTTCCGCGGTTTCGAGCGTCTCGCGCTGCGCGAACGGCGCGACGGCCGGCGATGCCGGCAGCGCGCCGCCGTGCACGCGCTGCAGCAGGCCTTCGGCCGCCAGCTCGCGCAGGTCGCGGCGGATCGTGTCCTCGGACACGCCGAATTGCGCGCTCAGTTCGACAGCCAGCACCTGGCCGTCGCGAGCGAGTGCGTCGAGGATCGCTTTCTTGCGTTGGGTCGTCAGCATCGGGTATGCACGAAATTTCTTGAAATTGCACGAATATGCACGTTACCATGCGTGCCGTCACTTGTCGAATGGGAGGCCGCCATGGCCGCAACGCGGGACCGCGTCCGCATCGTCGATACGACGGTGCTGTCCGATGACTGGTATGTGCTGAAGAAGGTCACGTTCGATTTCCTGCGCCGCGACGGCACGTGGCAGCGCCTGAGCCGCGAAACCTACGACCGCGGCAACGGCGCGACCATTCTGCTGCGCAACGCGGCGACGGGCGACGTGCTGCTCACGCGGCAGTTCCGGATGCCGGCGTTCGTCAACGGACACGACGGGATGCTGCTCGAAGCCGCCGCCGGCCTGCTGGACGACGCGACGCCCGACGCACGCATCCGCGCCGAGGCCGAAGAGGAAACCGGCTATCGCGTGCGCGGCGTGCGCAAGGTGTTCGAGGCGTTCATGAGCCCGGGCTCGGTGACGGAGAAGCTGCATTTCTTCGTCGGCGAATACGATGCGTCGCTGCGCACGGGCGACGGCGGCGGCATCGCGGAGGAGGGCGAGGATCTCGAGGTCGTCGAGATGCCGCTGCACGCGGCGCTGGATGCCGTCGAGCGCGGCGAGATCGTCGACGCGAAGACGATCATGCTGCTGCAGTACGTCGCGCTGCGGGAACCCGCGGGCGTGCGCACCGCAGCTGGGTGATGCCGCGGCGCGGCGCACGAACGGGCGTATGATCGCGCGACGCCACTCGCGCACCGTTCGACGCTACCACTGCTCCATCATGCCGCTTTCCGACTCGCCTGACTCCACCGGCTCTGCCGATTCCGACACGGCGGCCGCGCCACTGCCCGCTCATCTGGTCGCGTCCGCCGTCGAGGCGCTCGCGCGCGCCGATGCGCTGCTCGTGACCGCCGGCGCGGGCATCGGCGTCGATTCGGGGCTGCCCGATTTCCGCGGCACGGACGGCTTCTGGCGTGCGTACCCGGCGCTGCGCCACGAGCGTTTCGAATTCCACGAGATCGCGTCGCCGCAGGCATTCCGTGCGCATCCGCAGCTTGCGTGGGGTTTCTACGGGCACCGCCTCGCGCTCTACCGGCAGACGGTGCCGCATGCGGGCTTCGCGATCCTGCGGCGCTGGATGGACGCGATGCCGAACGGCGGCTTCGTGCTGACGAGCAATGTCGACGGTCAGTTTCAGAAGGCCGGTTTCGATCCGGCGCGTATCGCCGAGATCCACGGGTCGATTCATTCGATGCAGTGCCTGCGACCGTGCTCGGACGACACGTGGGACGCCGCGCCGTTCACGCCCGACGTAGACGCGGCCGCGTGCCGGCTGGTCGGCGAGTTGCCGCGCTGCCCGCGTTGCGGCGGCCTCGCGCGACCGAACATCCTGATGTTCGGCGACCATGGCTGGCTCGGCGAACGCTATGACGCGCAGGAGCGGGCGTTGCAGGACTGGATCGCGCAGGCAGGACGGGTGACCGTCGTCGAGATCGGCGCGGGCACCGCGATTCCGACCGTGCGTCTGCTGAGCGAACGGCTCGGCGCCGACGTGATCCGCATCAACGCACGCGAAGCCCATGCGCGCCGCGCGGACGTGATCGGGCTGAGGGGCGGCGCGCTCGCGACGCTGGTCGCGCTTGACCGTGCATGGCGCGGCGGTTGACCGCCGCACCCCGGGACGACCGGCGTTGGTGCGTTACGGCTGGCCGACGAGCGCCTGCACGAGCGCCGGGGCTTGCGGCGAACCGAGGCCGGTCACGTAGTCGTAGCCGCCCGCGGCGTTGCAGACGCTGCCGCAGCTGCCGTTGGACCCGGTCGTTACGTCGTGATAGTCGCTACCGTAGGCGTTTTTCCCGACCGTATAGAGCGTGTTGTAGGCACCGCTCAACCGGCTTTTGCCGGCCGCCGCGCGCAGCGAATTCGCGATCGCGACGAGTGCCGACCATTGCGGCGCGCCCGCGCTGGTGCCGCCGACCTGGAACCAGCCCGCCTGCCCCTGGTAGGTGACCGAGTCGTACACCGCAAAACCGCTGGACGGGTTCGCGTCGTAGCTGACGTCGGGCACGCCGCGCTTGCCGGCGACCGGCACCGGCCACACGGTCTGGCCGGCCGGCTCGGCCTCGAGGGAACTCACTCCGCCGCCGCTGCCGCTCCACGCGGCCTCGCTGACGTAGGCGCCGGACGTGTCGGTGGACAACGTCGTACCGCCCACCGCCACCACGTACGGCGAAGCCGCCGGGTACTCGGTGCCGGTGCCGCTGTCGCCGGACGACGCGACGAACGTGACGCCCGATACGTTGAAGTGGCTGTCGAAGCCGGTTTCGCTGCTGAATTCGTTGCCGCCGAAACTCATCGACACGACCGACGCACCGCGCTTGACCGCGACGTCGACCGCGGCCATCAGGTCGTTGAAGCTGGCCGACGCGGCCTCGACGAGCACGATCTTCGCCTTCGGCGCGATCGCGTGCACCCATTCGACGTCGAGCGACATCTCGAGCGACCAGCCCGAGTCCGTCTTGGGCCGGGAGCCCCGCGCGTACACCTTGGTGAAGCAGCCATTCGCGGTGGTACAGGCCGGCAGCGAGAACGCGTTGCTGAACACGCCGAGATCGGCTTCGATCTTCGGGTCGTCGTACGCGTCGACGATCGCGACGACCATCCCGTCGCCCTGGTTGGCGAGTGTGTCGAACCCGTATGCATGCCGGACGAGCACGGGCGTAAGACCGGCGATCGTGGCGGTGCTCGCGCGTGGCTTCGTATGGAACGGCGGACGCGCGAACCCTTTCGGCGCGCGGTGGCCTTCGACGTAGGACGGCGCTCCGTCGTCGGCGGCGAGCGCGACGGTCGACGCGAGCAGCGACGCGCACAGCGCCGGAATCAACATGGATGACAGGCGGATATTGTTCATTTTCTGAATCTCCATGTCGATGGAGTAGGGTGGCGAAATGATTTTACGGAATCGGTAATGCGGATTGCATCAAATATCGGTCGAATTCGGGAAAGCGATGATAGGGGAAAGTACGCGGAATGCCCATGAAACCTAGGGTTTTGAGGGTTAACGTGTGGCGGGGTAAAGCGGGTTTTCGATTTTTAAATGCTGAATAAATTAGCGGTCCGGGTTTGATTGATTTGTAATGTCCTGAGTAATTCGCTGGAAAATATCGTTTGAGACGGCCGTGCCGGAATAATGAAATGCGTCGTGCCGGTGTGGCCCGCGCCGGTCCATGCCGACCGGCCTGCCGGCATTGCCGTCGCGGCGCGATTCCGCATACAGTTCGGCGTAGGCCGCATCCGCCATGCGGCCTCGTCAGCGAGGAGCTTCCTTGTTCTATTCGATCGTCGCGATCTTCGTCGGCGCCGGGCTCGGCGCATTGCTGCGCTGGTTCCTGAGCCTGGCGCTCAACGCGTTCTTTCCCGCCGTGCCGCTCGGCACGCTCGCCGCGAACCTGATCGGCGGCTACGTGATCGGCGTGGCCGCGGTTGCTTTTACCACCCGCGTCGGGCTGCCGCCCGAGTGGCGGCTGTTCGTGATCACCGGCTTCCTCGGCGGCCTCACGACGTTCTCGACCTATTCGGTCGAAGTGATGATGCACGCGGTGCAGGGCGAATTCGGATGGGCGTTCGCGGTGGCTGCCCTACACTTGACTGGATCGTTCACGCTGACGGCGCTCGGCATGTGGACCGCGCGCGCGTGGTTCGCGGCGGCCTGAGCGCGCCAGCACCGGGAGGACGCGATGGACAGGGTCTTCTTGCGCTTCTACGTACACGAGCAGCACCGGCTGCACTGGAAGCCGCTGTGGGAGTGGTTGCTGGAGGAAGGCAACCGGATGGGCGTCGCGGGCGGTTCCGCGTTCCGTGCGATGGCCGGCTTCGGCCGGCATCGGGTGCTGCACGAGGACCGCTTTTTCGAACTGCAGGGCTCGCTCGCGATCGAGGTCGAGTTCATCGTCACCGAGGACGAGGCGCAGCAACTGCTCGAGCGGCTGTCGCGCGAGAAAGTGCGCGTGTGCTACGCGATGATTCCGGCGAATTTCGGCGTGATCGACACGCTCGGGGCGCAGCCGGCGCAGGGGCCGGCCGCGTAGCACAGCACGTCAGATGCCGAACATCGTCAGCGACACGGCGGCGCGCGTGACGATCATCAGCAGCACCTGCACGATCACGAACAGCAGGATTGGCGACAGGTCGATGCCGCCGAGGTTCGGGATCACGCGGCGCAGCGGGTTCAGGAACGGCGCGGTGAGCTGGTAGAGGATCGGCATCGCCGGCGAGCGCGGATTGAGCCACGACAGCAGCGCCATCAGGATCGTCATCCAGATCACGAGATTGAGCGCCCACTTCACGACGGTGAGCAGCGCGACCACGACGAGCGTCGCGATCACCGAGGCCGGATCGAAGCCGGCCATCACGACCATCAGCACCACATAGACGAGCGCGGTGAGCAGCGCGGCGACGACGCTCGCCCAGTCGATGCCGCGCACGCCCGCGATCACGCGGCGCAGCGGCAGCACGAGCCAGTTGGTCGCCTGCAGCACGGCTTGCGTGACGGGGTTGTACGGCGGCACGCGGACGGCCTGCATCCAGACGCGCAGGATCAGCGCGGCGCCGAACAGCGTGAAGACGGTATTGAGCAGAAAACGGGCGATCTCGCCGAACATCGTTGGCATCCTTTTTATACAGTCGAGTAGCGTGCGGCCGCCAACGCCGGATGGCGGCGCATCGGCCGACACCTTATCACGCCTCGTCCCGCGACGGGGAGGGGTGCCCGGTCGTGCGCGCGAGCGACGTTTCGACGGCCTGCGCGAGCGCCGGCAGCGCGGCGGGCGGCGCGGTGCGCTTCGCCGCGAGCGCGACCGCGCGGCGGGTCATCAGCGCATACAGCGTCGCGTGGTCGCCGCCGCGCGCCTCGAGCAGCGCGAGCTGACGCTCGACGATGCCGGTGTCGCCGCGCGATACCGGGCCCGCGAGTGCGTTCGCGAGGCCCTTGTCGCGTGCCGTCTCGATCGTGCCGGCGAGCATCGGCAGCAGCGCGCGCAGCGCGGCTTCCTCGTCGAAGCCGAGGCCACGCCACAGCTCGACCGCTTCCGACAGCCCGCACAGTGCGAAGCTCGCCGCGTAATGCGCGGCCGCGTGATAGAGCATCCGGCCGCCGGCCGGAATCGACAGCGGATGGCAGCCGAGTGCGGCAGCAAGTCGCAGCAGCGTCGCGTGCAGCGCGCCGTCCGCTTCGAGCGTGACCGAGCAGCCGTCGATGCGGGTGAGATCGGCGTCCGTGCCGCCGAACAGGTAGAGCGGATGGAAGCCACCGGTGGCCGCGCCTTGCCGCTTTGCCGGATCGAGTAGCTCGACCGCCGACGCGCCGCTGCAGTGGACGAGCGCCTGGCCCGCCGCGCGCGATGGATCGAACCGCAGCGCCGCGGCGGTCGACGCGAGATGGTCGTCGGGCACGGTCAGGAAGATCAGGTCGGCCGCGTCGACGACCTGCTGCGGTGTGGCGACCGCCCGGCAGCCGTCGATGCGCGACGCGACTGCCGTGGCCGAAGCCGCCGTGCGGCTCGCGATCGCGACGACCGGGAAGCCGGCCGCCGCGAAACGCCGGGCGAGGCAGCGCGCCAGGCGGCCGGCGCCGATGAAGCCGAGGCGGGGAATGTCGGGGAGGGACATGGCGGGTCACGAAGCGAAAACGGAGCAGCCGCCAGTATCGCAGGAATGACGAGGCGGTCGCGGATGGGCGGTGCCGGACGGGGACGACCTGAGCGGCGGCGTTCGATGCGGGGACTCGGTCAATTCGCGGAGCAGTCTCGCCGCCTGATGACGATCGCTGAATCCGGCCCCGAATTACACGCGTTCCGCGTCCCTCCCGAATTGTCGGCGTCTTGTCTCAAATTTGTAATCGTTGATTACGGAAGCGTGCCTGCCGCGCTTACCGGATCCGGTAAGACTGACCGGCCAATGTGTCGCGATTTGACGGGTGGGACGGAATCACGCGACCGGCAAGGGATGTCGAGGATCCGTAAAGCCATGCCGCACGGTGGCTGCAGCCGCGTGGAATTGCAATTTGCAACAAATGCGCGATACGCGCGGGGCGGGTTTTCGCTACATTGCTTCCATGCGACGTGCATGCCCGCCGTTGCCGACAGGAGCGCATAAATTACCGCTCCAGCAGGAGAATCGAAGTGAAAAAGCTCATTCCGTTCATCGCCGCCGCCGCGCTGGGCCTGGGTGCCGCGAGCGCCGCGCAGGCTCACGTGTCGATCGGGGTCGGCATCGGGGTCCCGATCGCACCCGCGTATCCCGTGTATGCAGCGCCGCCGCCGGTGTACTACGCACCGCCGCCGCCCGTGTATTACGCGCCGGCGCCCGCCTACTATGCACCGCCCCCCGTGGTCGTCGGCGGCTACTACGGTCGTCCGTACTGGCGTCACGGTTATGGTGGCTGGGGTCACCACGGTTACTGGCGTCGTTGACGCGTCGCGCGGCCTGACTGCGCGCGGCAAAACGGCGCAACGTCCCTCGCGGGGCGTTGCGCCGTTTTTTCATTTGGGGCGCGGCTCGGCGTGTGGCCGGCGCAGGGCGGTCACACCGCGCGTGCAATCAGGTCGCGATAGCCGCCGACGATCACGCTGTACGAGAAATACGCGAATAGCAGCGCCGACGCGACGTGGCACGCGCGCATCAGCCCCGCGCCCGCGCGCTTGCGGCCCTGGCTCGCGAGCGTGCACATGAAGAGCGTCCACGCGAGCCCGCCGAGGAAGAACCCGGACAGGAACACCGACGCCGTCGCCGGCGTGGTCGCGCCGGCTTTCGCGATCAGCGCACCGCCGACCGCCGCGAACCACAGGATCGCGCTCGGCGACGACATCGCGAGCAACATCCCGCGCATGAAGCTGCGCCGCGCACTGGCCCGCGGCTGCGGCGTGTCGTCCCCCTCGCCATCGTCGGCGCCGCCGGCCGGCGCGAGCGCTTCACGCGCCATCTTCCACGTGAGGAACAGCAGCACCGCACCGCCGCCGATCCAGACGATCCAGCGCACCGCCTCGAACTGCAGCAGCACGGCCATGCCCGCGAGCGCGAGCGCCGCGTAGACGAGATCGCCGACGCACGAGCCGACGCCGAGCCAGAAGCCCGGCCGGAAGCCGTGCGACAGCGTCAGCGACAGCATCGCGACGTTGACGAGGCCGATGTCGAGACACAGCGACAGCGAGAGGAAGAATCCGTCGGACAGCATCGAGGTGGGAGGAAAGCTCATCGTCGTTCTTGTCGGGTGCGTTCAACGCGCGGACTTACAGTCCGATCTCCTGCCAGAGGCGATCGACGCGCGCCTTCACGGCGGCGTCCATCTCGATCGGGCGGCCCCATTCGCGGTTCGTCTCGCCGGGCCACTTGTTGGTCGCGTCGAGGCCCATCTTCGAGCCGAGGCCCGCGACGGGCGACGCGAAATCGAGATAGTCGATCGGCGTGCTGTCGACCATCACGGTGTCGCGCACGGGGTCGACGCGCGTCGTGATCGCCCAGATCACCTCGTTCCAGTCGCGGATGTTCACGTCCTCGTCGACGACCACGATGAACTTCGTGTACATGAACTGCCGCAGGAAGCTCCACACGCCGAACATCACGCGCTTCGCATGGCCGGCGTAGCTCTTCTTCATCTGGACGATGGCCATCCGGTAGCTGCAGCCCTCCGGCGGCAGGTAGAAGTCGGTGATCTCGGTGAACTGCTTCTGCAGCAGCGGCACGAACACCTCGTTGAGCGCGACGCCGAGCACGGCCGGCTCGTCGGGCGGCTTGCCCGTATAGGTCGAGTGATAGATCGCGTCGCGGCGCATCGTGATGCGCTCGACGGTGAACACCGGGAACCACTCCTGTTCGTTGTAGTAGCCGGTGTGGTCGCCGTACGGGCCCTCGAGCGCGTGCTCGTACGCCGCCGACGCATTGCCGGCCGGCCGCGGCGGTGCGCCGGCCGGGGCAGGGGCGGGCGCGCCTTCCTGCGGATAAATGAAGCCTTCGAGCACGATCTCCGCGCGGGCGGGCACTTGCAGCGTGTCGACGCCGGGCGTCAGGCACTTCGCGAGCTCGGTGCGGCTGCCGCGCAGCAGGCCGGCGAACTGATACTCGGACAGCGAATCGGGCACGGGCGTCACCGCCCCGAGCGTCGTGGCCGGATCCGCACCGAGCACGACCGCGACCGGATACGGCTTGCCGGGGTTCTTCAACGCGAATTCGCGGAAGTCCAGTGCGCCGCCGCGATGCGCGAGCCAGCGCATGATCAGCTTGTTGCGGCCGATCAGCTGCTGGCGGTAGATGCCGAGGTTCTGGCGCGGCTTGTTCGGCCCGCGCGTGACCGTGAGGCCCCACGTGACGAGCGGCCCCGCGTCGCCGGGCCAGCAGGTCTGGATCGGCAGCTTGTTCAGGTCGACGTCGGCGCCTTCCCAGACGATTTCCTGGCACGGCGGCGACGACACCGATTTCGGCGCCATGTCCCACACGGCCTTTGCGAGCGACAGCAGCTTGCCGGCGTCCTTCAGGCTCTTCGGCGGATCCGGCTCCTTCAGCGCGGACAGCAGCCGCCCGAGGTCGCGCAGCGAGCCGAGCGCGGCGTCGTCGCCCGCATCGACACCCATCCCGAGCGCGACGCGGCGCGGCGTGCCGAACAGGTTGCCGAGCACCGGAAACGCGTTGCCGGGCGGCGCGTTGAACAGCAGCGCCGGGCCGCCGGCGCGCAGCACGCGGTCGCACAGCTCGGTCATTTCGAGCACGGGCGACACGGGTTGTGTGACGCGCCGCAGTTCGCCGAGTGCCTCGAGGCGCTGGATGAAATCGCGTAAGTCTTTGTATTTCATGAAGAAGGTCCGGGCCGCCCGCAAGTCGGGCAGCGATGGGCGGGCGCAGCGGCCGGCTGCGGCCCCGAATCGACCGACGATTTTACCCGCGCCGCAGCGCGCACGCCCGGCGGAGAAAAAAGTCGACCGCGCGCAGAGCCCCTACGGCAGGGGGCTCGCGATCTGAAGGGCGATTCAAAATTACTTTTTGTTATAATTTGAAGGTTTTATAGTGTTGACGATCTATAAAACCCTGCTAGAATCCGCTCACATTGGCTGCAGGGTAAAAGGCTTCGAGCCGCCAATCACCGATCTTTGACGCAGCGCGTCACCGTCCGCCGACACCTGCACGGCGTATTCGACGGCCTTTGTCGTAGTCCCAGCCAGCGCCACCAGACGCTGGTTTTTTGCGTGGGTGCCACCGCGTATGCCCGCCTCGCCCAGTGTGCGAAGGTGCCGGCCCTCTTACACCGTGGCCTCGAACGGTACTTATACCGTTTCCCCCGATGCTTGCGCGTCCCAACCAAGGCGTGCGGCGTCGTGATTCCGCGGCGCGTTTTCTGTCTCGCCATCGAGCCGAGCGAGCCGCACGAGTCATGTTCATGGGAGATGATCTGAATGAACGCTTGGTTATCGTGGCGTCCCAGTGAGCAGCATGCACAAATCGTGCGCAACATGCTGCGTCGCGGGACGCGTGTCAGTCACCATTTATTCAGCGTTGTCGGCTGTTTCGCTGTCGCGATCGCACTTGCCCTGTGGCTGCTGCCGACCGTGCGCGGGAACCTCGCCGCGAAGCTGATGCCGGTCGTATCCGCGGCCGTGCAGGCCGGTCCGGCCCGTCTGCTGACCGGTCATCCGCTGCCGAACTTCGCGCCCGCCGGCGCGCAGCCGCAGCAGGAAGACGCCCCCGAAACGGATGCGCTCGCCGTCGGTCTCGACGTCGCACCGGAAACCGCCGCGCAGAACGATGCGTCCGATCCGGCCCGCAACGGCCCGTCGCCCGTCGCGCTGGCGAAACTGATCCCGAGCCAGCGGGTGCCGGCCGATGCGCGCGACGATCGTGCGCTCGCGTCGAACCGCCAGCAGGCGCTCGTCGCCACCTATCTGTCGCGCCGTTACCGGGTCGCCCAGGAGCCGCTCGGCCAACTCGTCAAGGCCGCGTTCCAGACCGGCCACGACGTCGGCCTCGATCCGCTGCTGCTGCTGTCCGTGATGGCGATCGAATCGGGCTTCAACCCGTACGCGGAAAGCGGCGTCGGCGCGCAAGGCCTGATGCAGGTCATGTCGAAGGTGCATTCCGACAAGTTCGAATATTTCGGCGGTACCGACACCGCGCTGCAACCGCTCGCGAACCTGCAGGTCGGTGCGCTCGTGCTGAAGGACTGCATCGCCCGTGGCGGCTCGCTCGCGAACGGCCTGCGCCTGTACAACGGCTCGACCAACCCGGACGACACCGTATACGGCTCGAAGGTCATGGCCGAGCGCGGTCGCCTGCGCGACGTCGCGCATGGCCGCAACGTGCCGGTCAATGCGCCGCAGGCGCCGGCCCAGCCGTCGAAACCGATCGTCACCGCGGCCGTGACGGCAACGGCAGGCGGCGCGAAGCGCGTGCACGCGACGCTCGACGGCGCGCAGCCGATCACCGCGAAGGCCGCCGCCACGCCGAAGGGCACGCCGCAGCAGGACGACGCGAGCGTCGACACCGCGAAGCAGCCGCACGGCGATCACTCGGAGCTCGGCGCATAACGCTACGCGGTTCCGGCCCGACCCAAGCAAAAAGCACCCGATTCGGGTGCTTTTTCTTTTTGCGCGGACGGAACGGGCCTTGCATGCCGGCCGCCAAGGCCGGCCGGGCGTCAGTGCTGGCCGAACAGCGTCGCCAACCGCTCGACGGCCTCTTCGAGGCGCGAGTAGGCGGTCGCATAGGACAGCCGGATATAGTCGCGCGGCGCATGCACGCCGAAATCCATGCCCGGCACCAGCACGACGCCTGCGTCGTGCAGCATCGCCTGCGTGAGCGCCGCGCTGTCGCCGGCCGCCGGATGGGCGACGCCGCCGCAATGCGCATACACGTAGAACGCGCCGTCCGGCATCACGGGTACCGTGAAGCCGAGCCGTTCGAGCGCCGGCGCGATGAAGTCGCGACGACGCTTGAATTCGAGGCGGCGCGCTTCGTAGATGTCGAGCGCCGCCGGTTCGAAGCACGCGAGCGCCGCATGCTGCGCAAGCGCGGACGGGCAGATGAACAGGTTCTGCGACAGCTTTTCGAACGTGCTCACGAGCGCGGGCGGCACGACGAGCCAGCCGAGCCGCCAGCCGGTCATGCTGAAGTACTTCGAGAAGCTGTTGACGGTGACGACATCGTCGCCGTACGACAGCGCCGACACGGGCGCCGCGTCGTAGCTGAGCCCCTGGTAGATCTCGTCCACGATCGTGAAGCCGCCGCGTGCGCGCACGGCCTCGACGATGCGCTTCAGTTCGTCCGGCTCGAGCGACGTGCCGGTCGGGTTCGACGGCGACGCGAGCAGCACGCCGCGCGTGCGGTTGCCCCAGCGCGTGCGGACGTCGTCCGCGGTGAGCTGGAAGCGCGCTTCCGGGCCGCTCGGCACGAGCACGGGGCGGCCTTCGGCCGCCGCGACGAAGTGCCGGTTGCACGGATACGACGGGTCGGGCATCAGCACCTCGTCGTCGCGGCCGACAAGCGCGAGGCACGCGAGCAGCAGCGCGGCCGACGCGCCGGCCGTCACGACGATCCGCTCGGGGCTGATCGTGAGGCCGTAGGCGCGCGCATAGTGCGCGGCGATCGCTTCGCGCAGCGGTGCGATGCCGAGCGCGCTCGTGTACTGCGTGACGCCGCGGCGCAATGCGGCCGCGGCCGCCTCGACGACGGGCTCCGGCGCGGTGAAATCCGGCTCGCCGATGCCCATGTGGATAACATCGCGCCCGGAGGACTCGAGCCGCTGTGCCTCCTTCATCAGTTCCATCACGTAGAAGGGCTGGATCGCGTCGACGCGTGCGGCGAGCGTGACGAGCGAATCGGCGGTGGTATTCATCGGTCGGGCGGGGCGGGAAGGGAGAATGAAAAACGGGCGCTTGCGCGCCCGTCCAACTGCGGAATCAGCCGTTGCGGCGCGCCTGCGTTTCAGCGGGGCGCAGCTTCGCGGCGAGCTTGTCGAGCACGCCGTTGACGTACTTGTAGCCGTCGGAGCCACCGAACGTCTTCGCGAGTTCGACCGCTTCGTTGATGATCACGCGGTACGGCGTTTCGACATGATGCGTGAGCTCGAACGTCGCGATCAGCAGCACGGCGCGTTCGACCGGCGACAGCTGGTCGACCGGACGGTCCAGCGACGGCGTGAGGGCTTCGACGAGCGTTGCGTGCTCGCGAATCACGCCGTGCAGGATCGCGTCGAGCAGCTCCTTGTCGGCCTTGTCGTAACCGAGCGCGCCGCGCAGTTGCGCGTCGATCTCGCCGGAGGCCGCGTTCGACAGCAGCCACTGATACAGGCCCTGCGTCGCCAGCTCGCGCGATTGTCGGCGGGCGCTCTTCTTCATGCGCGCTCCTCTTCGTCGTCTTCGTCCTCTTCTTCCTCGTCCTCGTCGTCGCCGAGCTGGTCGAGTGCCATCGTCAGGTTGGCCATCTCGACCGCGACGCGTGCGGCGTCACGACCCTTTTCGGTCATGCGCGCGACGGCCTGCTCGTCGTTTTCGGTCGTCAGGACCGCGTTCGCGATCGGCAGGTTGAAGTCGAGGCCGATGCGGGTGATGCCCGCGCCGCTTTCGTTCGACACGAGTTCGAAGTGGTACGTCTCGCCGCGGATCACCGCGCCGAGCGCGATCAGTGCGTCGAACTGGCCGCTTTCCGCCAGCTTTTGCAGCGCGAGCGGGATTTCCAGCGCGCCGGGCACCGACACGAGCAGCACGTCTTCACCGGAGACGCCGAGGCGCTCGAGTTCTTCGACGCACGCATCGGCGAGGCCGTTGCAGACGGGTTCGTTGAAGCGGGATTGCACGATGCCGATACGCAGGCCGTCGCCTTCGAGATTCGGTTGGTATTGTCCGATTTCCATGATCTGGTCCGTGGTGTGGATGAACGGTTATAGGGCGAAAGCGTCGTGGCGGGTTACGCGTTGGACGCCGGGCAGGACTTGGCTTCGCCGCCGGGCATCGGAATGAAGCCCGTGACTTCGAGGCCGTAGCCGGACATGCTGCCCAGCTTGCGCGGATTCGACAGCACCTGCATCTTGCCGACGCCGACATCGCGCAGGATCTGCGCGCCGATGCCGAACGTCTTGAAATCGACCGGCCGGCGCTTCAGCGCAGCGGCCTTTTCTTCCTCGTCGAACGCCTTGAAGACGTCGATCAGATGTTCCTTCGTGTCGCCGCAGTTGAGCAGCACGATCACGCCGAGGTCGCGTTCCGCGATGTCGTGCATCGCCGCGTCGAGCGTCCACGAGTGCGTCGAGATGCCGGTCTCGAGCAGGTCGAGGACCGACAGCGGCTCGTGCACGCGCACCGGCGTGTCAACGTCGGGCGACGGCGTGCCACGCACCAGCGCGATGTGCGGCGAGCCGCTCGGCTGGTCGCGATACAGCACCGCGCGGAACGTGCCGTGCGCGGTCTGCATCGTGCGCTCGGCGATCCGCTCGATGATCGATTCGGTGCGGCTGCGGTAGTGGATCAGGTCGGCGATCGTGCCGATCTTCAGGCCGTGCTCCTTCGCGAACTCGAGCAGGTCGGGCAGGCGCGCCATCGTGCCGTCGTCCTTGATGACCTCGCAGATCACCGCGGCCGGCGTGAGCCCGGCGAGCGCGGTGAAGTCGCAGCCGGCCTCGGTGTGGCCGGCGCGCACGAGCACGCCGCCCGGCTGCGCCATGATCGGGAACACGTGGCCCGGCTGCACGATGTGCTCGGGGCGGACGTCGTGCGCGACCGCCGTGGCGATCGTGTGCGCGCGGTCGGCGGCCGAGATGCCGGTCGTCACGCCTTCGGCCGCTTCGATGCTGACCGTGAACGCGGTGCCGTACTGGGTGCCGTTGCGGTAGGTCATCAGCGGCAGGTGCAGCTGCTTGCAGCGTTCCTGCGTCAACGTCAGACAAATCAGGCCGCGGCCGTACCTGGCCATGAAGTTGATCGCTTCCGGGGTGACGAATTCGGCGGCGATCACGAGGTCGCCTTCGTTTTCGCGGTCTTCTTCGTCGACCAGGATCACCATCCGGCCGGCTTTCAACTCCGCGATGATGTCGAGCGTGGAGGCGAGCGTCATAAGGGGGCGAGAAAGAGGAAAGTGCGTATTTTACGCCAGCCGGACGACGTTTCGGCTGGCACCGGCTGCGTGCGGCCGGCGAGCGCGCGGAAACGCGGCGCGACCGGCCTGCGAGGCGGGCTTGCCCGGGCCGCCTCGGCTGGCCCGACGACAGGCAGCCGCAGGCCGGCCGGGGCCCGGCCGTGCGTCAGGCGTGCTCGTTGCGGCCGCCGAGGTAGTCGAGCTTGCCGAGCTCGACGCCGCTGTGACGCAGGATGTCGTACGCCGTCGTCACGTGGAAGAAGAAGTTGGGCAGCACGAAGTTCAGCAGGTACGACTGCCCGGTGAACTCGATCGGGCCGACGCGCATCTTGAGCACGACCTGGCGCGCTTCGCTGCCGTCGATCTGCGCGGCCTCGAAGCCCTTCAGATAGTCGATCGTCTTCTGGATGCGCGCATGCAATTCGTCGAACGTCTGCTCGACGTCGGGATAGCTCGGGATGTCGACGCCGGCGAGCCGTGCGGCGCAGCCCTTGGCCGTGTCGGTCGCGATGTACACCTGGCGGACGAGCGGCAGCATGTCCGGATAGAGGCGTGCGCCGATGAACACCGACGGGTCGATCTGCTTCTCGGCCGCATGCGCCTGCGCCTTGCCGAGGATGTGCTGCAGGTTGGTGAGGCCGCGGATCAGGACGGGCAGCGAAGCCTGGTACATCGAGATGGACATGGGGACGACTCCTGGAGGAAGAGGGGGCAGCCGGTACGCGGCGCACCGTGCGTCGCGGCGCCGAAACCGCTGCCGTTGCATCTTAGCGCGACGGGAAGACCCGTGCGCGTCGTTGGCCATCAGGCCAGGTGTCGGGCCGCATCGCCAGCCGTCATTCCCCATCCAGGGGCGGAACCGCCCGATCAGTCCTGGTGCACGCCCTGCGATGCCGACATCATCCGCTCGACATACCGCGCAATCATGTCGATTTCGAGATTGACCTTGTCGCCGGCCTTCACGTGACGCAGCGTCGTGACCTCGACCGTATGCGGGATCAGGTTGATCGAGAATTCGCAGCCATCGGCGCGATCGTCGACCGTGTTGACGGTCAGGCTCACGCCATTGACCGTGATCGAGCCCTTGTACGCGAGGTAGCGGCCGAGTTCGCGCGGCGCGACGATCCGCAGCTCGTGCGATTCGCCGACCGGCGCGAAGCGCGTCACGGTGCCGAGGCCGTCGACGTGGCCTGACACGATGTGTCCGCCGAGGCGGTCGTGCGCGCGCAGCGCTTTCTCGAGGTTCACTTCGCCGGGTTGCGCGAGGCCGACCGTGCGGTTCAGGCTTTCGCGCGACACGTCGACGTCGAATCCGGTTTCGGTCTTTTCGATCACCGTCATGCACGCGCCCTGGATCGCGATGCTGTCGCCGAGCGCGACATCGGCGAGGTCGAGCCCGCCGGCCTGCACGGTCAGCCGCACGCCCGCGTCGGGCGACGCGCCGAGCGGGTTGATCGCTTCGATGCGGCCGACGGCCGCGACAATTCCGGTAAACATCGCAACGGCTCCGTTCAATGAGTGACGGGTGGCGGCGCGACACGCGCCAGGATCCGCAGATCGTCGCCGATCCGCTCGACGCTGTGGAACGCGAGCCGCGTGCGGGCATCGAGGCTTGCCGGTGCGGCGAGGTCGAACATGCCGGCCGCGTCGCTGCCGAGCAGGCTCGGCGCGAGATAGACCAGCAGCTCGTCGACGCACTGCTCGCGCAGCAGCGAGCCGTTCAGCTTGTGGCCGGCCTCGACGTGCAGCTCGTTGACGCCGCGCGCGCCGAGCGCCGCCAGCATCGCGGGCAGGTCGACCTTGCCGTGCGCATTCGCGAGCGGCACGATTTCCGCGCCGCGCGACTTCAGCACGTTCGCGCGCACTTCGCCGGCAGCGTCGAGCCGCCCGCAGAAGATCAGCAGCGGCGCGCCTTCGAGCAGGCGCGCGTCGAGCGGCAGGTCGAGGCGGCTGTCGACCAGCACGCGTTGCGGCTGGCGCGGCGTGTCGATGCCGCGCACGGTCAACAGCGGGTTGTCCTCGCGGACGGTGCCGATGCCGGTGAGGATCGCGCACGCGCGCGCGCGCCACGCGTGACCGTCGAGGCGCGCGGCCTCGCCGGTGATCCACTGGCTTTCGCCGGACGGCAGCGCGGTGCGTGCATCGAGCGACGCGGCCGTCTTCATCCGCACCCACGGGCGGCCGCGCGTCATCCGCGACACGAAGCCGATGTTCAGTTCGCCCGCTTCGTTCGCGAGCAGCCCGCAGCGCACGTCGATGCCCGCGTCGCGCAGCATCCCGAGGCCGCGCCCGGACACCTGCGGATTCGGGTCTTCCATCGCCGCGACGACCTTCGCGACGCGCGCGTCGATCAGCGCGTTCGCGCACGGCGGCGTGCGGCCGAAGTGGCTGCACGGCTCGAGCGTCACGTACACGGTGGAGCCGGCGACGTCATGGCCGCGCGCGCGCGCGTCCTTCAGCGCCTGCACTTCCGCGTGGTCCTGGCCGGCCGGCTGTGTGAAGCCTTCGCCGATCACGTCGCCGTCCTTGACGATCACGCAACCGACGCGCGGGTTCGGCGCGGTCGTATACATGCCGCGCGCCGCGAGCGTCAGCGCGCGCTGCATATGGGCGAAATCGGTATCCGAGAACATGCGTGCGGACCCGGGTCAGGCGGCGAGGGCCGCGAACGCGCGGCGGGCGGCCGCGAGCGTCGCGTCGATGACCGCGTCGTCATGCGTGCTCGACACGAAGCCGGCCTCGTACGCGGACGGTGCGAAGTACACGCCTTCGTCGAGCATCAGGTGGAAGAAGCGGTTGAAGCGCTCGGTGTCGCTCTTCGTGACTTCCGCGAAGCTGGTCGGCACGCGCTCGGCGAAGTACAGGCCGAACATCGCGCCGATCGAGTCGGCCGCGAACGGCACGCCGGCCGCGCGCGCTTCGGCCGCGAGGCCGTCGGCGAGGCGCTTCGTCTGCGCGGTGAGCGCATCGTAGAAGCCCGGCGCCTGAATCAGCTGCAGCGTTTTCAGGCCTGCGGCGACCGCGATCGGGTTGCCCGACAGCGTGCCGGCCTGGTACACGCCGCCGAGCGGCGCGAGGTGGGCCATGATGTCGCGGCGGCCGCCGAACGCGGCGGCCGGCATCCCGCCGCCGATCACCTTGCCGAGGCAGGTGAGGTCGGCCGTGATCCCGTAGTATTGCTGCGCGCCGCCGAGCGCGACGCGGAAACCGCACATCACCTCGTCGAAGATCAGCACGGCGCCGTGCTTCGTGCACAGCGTGCGCAGCGCGTTCAGGAATTC
This sequence comes from Burkholderia sp. Bp8998, assembly GCF_003854235.1. Classification (NCBI taxonomy): domain Bacteria; kingdom Pseudomonadati; phylum Pseudomonadota; class Betaproteobacteria; order Burkholderiales; family Burkholderiaceae; genus Burkholderia; species Burkholderia sp. Bp8998. The sequence continues at coordinate 177,837 of NZ_QTQF01000006.1, read as the reverse complement.
GGGCGTGCCGCGCACGAGGTTCATGTTGCCCGCGACGGGCTCGACGATCACCGCGGCGATCTCGTCGCCGAATGCGCCGAAGGCTTCCTCGAGCGCGGCGACGTTGTTGTATTCGAGGACGGTCGTGTGCTTCGCGATGTCGGCGGGCACGCCGGCCGACGTCGGGTTGCCGAACGTCAGCAGCCCCGAGCCGGCCTTGACCAGCAGGCTGTCCGCGTGGCCGTGGTAGCAGCCCTCGAACTTGACGATGCGGCTGCGGCTGGTGAAGCCGCGCGCGAGACGCAGCGCGCTCATCGTGGCCTCGGTGCCGCTCGACACCATCCGCACCTGCTCGATCGACGGCACGAGCTTGCAGATTTCCTCGGCGATCTCGATCTCGGCTTCGGTCGGCGCGCCGAACGAGAAGCCGTCGGCGAGCACGTTCTGCACGGCCGACAGCACGTCCGGATGGACGTGGCCGACGATCATCGGGCCCCACGAGCCGATGTAGTCGATGTACTGCTTGCCGTCGGCATCCCAGAAATACGGGCCTTGCGCGCGCGCGACGAAGCGCGGCGTGCCGCCGACCGAACGGAATGCGCGCACCGGCGAGTTGACGCCGCCGGGAATGGTCTTCTGGGCGCGTTCGAAGAGGATCTGATTGTTGGACATGAGCGAAACCTGCGAGAGAAGGGCGCGGGGGCCTGTGCACGGGCCGCGGCGCTTGGGCGGAACGATCGTCTGATTGTACCGGAGACGCGCCTGGCGGGCCCGCGGCCGGGTCTGCGGCCTTTCGGCGCGAGGGGATCGGCGGGACGGCCGGAAACGAGGGCTCGATTCGATCGATCGACTGGCCCGATTTCCGGCCGAAGAGCGATCGCCGCGACTGCCGCCCCGGCTATCGCGGCGGCTTGCGCTTGCCGGTCAGCTCGGCCCAGCGCTTCTCGAGCGGGCCTTCGACCATCGGCTTGATCGATGTGCCGGAGGACTGTGCGTCCCAGGTCTGCACCGAGTACGGATGCACGCGCAGCGCGTCGCGCGCGATCACGACGTCGTGGTGGGCGTCGACCAGCCAGTCGTACACGAAGTCGATGCACAGCCGGTAGCCGCGCTTCGTCGCCGGGTCGGGCACTTCGTAAGGCGCGCGTGTCACGTAGCCGGAACCGAACACGCCCTTCGGCTCCTTCGCGACGCGGTGCAGGAACACGCGGTCGCCCGGCAGGATGCCGCGCGCGAAGCCGCAGCCCCACACGTCGTGCACGGCCTCGCCGGCCTTCACGCGCGCGGCGACGTCGGGCAGCTCGGGCCACGGCCATTTCTTGGGGCTCCAGATCAGCAGGAAGGCGGTCATCGGTTCGGTCGTGCGTCGATTTTGTCAGATAAGAGAGGCGGGGAGCAGCAAGCTTAATCGAATCCGCTCGCGACCATGCGCGACGCCGGCCGCACGGCGCTTTCAGGCCGTGCGCGGCAGCCGGCCGGCGGCACGTGAAAAAGTTGCGCGTACAATCATGGGCCTGAGCGCCGTCCGCGGCGCGGACTCCCGTCTTCACCGCCATGCGCGCCCCGATGCGCGCGGGCCTCCATTCCGGATACCCATGTCCCACGTCGTCCGGCGCCGGCCCGATGCCCGGCTGATCCTGTTGCTCGGCGCACTCGCCGCCTGCGGGCCGATTGCCACCGACATGTACCTGCCGAGCCTGCCGTCGATCGCCGAGGGCTTCTCGGTGAGTGCCGGCGCCGCGCAGCGCACGCTGACGAGCTTCATGGCCGGCTTCTCGGTCGGCATGCTGCTGTACGGTCCGCTGTCCGACACGTGGGGCCGTCGCCCGGTGCTGCTCGGCGGCATCGCGCTGTTCACGCTCGCGAGCGTCGGCTGTTTCGTGTCGGGCTCGATCGACATGCTGATCCTCGTGCGCTTCCTGCAGGCGCTCGGCGCGGGCGCCGCGTCGGTGCTCGCCCGTGCGATCGCGCGCGACGCGCACGAGCCGACCGATGCGGCGAAGGTGCTGTCGATGGTCGCGATCGTCACCGCGGTCGGGCCGCTGCTCGCGCCGCTGCTCGGCGGCCAGATCCTGCGTTTCGCCGGCTGGCGCGGCGTGTTCGTCGTGCTGGCAGCGTTCGGTGCACTGTGCGCGGTGACCGCGTACCTGCGCGTGCCCGAAACCTGGCCGAAGGAGCGGCGCAAGAGCGCGGCCGTGCTTGCGTCGTTCGCGTCGTACGGGCGCATCCTGTCCGACCCGGTCGCATGGGGGCACATGCTGTGCGGCGGGATGGCGTTCGCATCGATGTTCTCGTACATCACCGCGACACCGTTCGTGTACATCGAGTATTTCCACGTGTCGCCGCAGCACTACGGGCTGCTGTTCGGGCTGAACGTCGTCGGGATCATGATCGGCAACTTCGCGAACACGCGGCTCGTCGGCCGCATCGGCTCGCTGCGCATCATCGCGGCCGCGTCGTTCGTGAGCTGCATCGCGTCGCTCGCGGTCGCGCTCGTCGCGCTGACCGGGTGGGGTGGGCTGTGGTCGATCGTCGTGTGCCTGTTCTTCGTCGTCGGCGTGGTCGGGATCCTGTCCGCGAACTGCACGACCGACCTGATGCACCGCTATCCGCACAACGCGGGCGCGTCGGCGGCCGTGTTCGGCGCGATGCAGCTCGCGCTCGGCGCGCTCGCGAGCGTCGCGATCGGCGCACTCGCGGACGGCACGCCGTTCGCGATGGGCGTGACGATCGGCGTCACCGGCGTGCTGTGTTTCGCCGGCCGCTACCTCGTGCTGCGCTGGCATGGCCGGCCGGTGAAAGCGGGGGCTTGATCCGCCCGGCTGGATGGGCGGGCGACCAGGCGGCGGACGCGTGAGCGCAGCCGCGACGCGCGATGCTTGTGATTGCGTTGCGGATCGCTGCCGTCGAGTGGAACCGCGATCTCGCGGTATGGGTGCGTGTGGTCGATGTGCGACGCATGCATGAGGCTCCGCACGTCAGCGTCAGTGGGAACGGGCAGGCGAACGATTGTCGAGCTCGTAGCTGCGCTTGGGGCGGATCACATACAGCTTGACCTGGGCATCGAGTTCCTGGCTGTGGTACAGGTCCAGGCACTTCAGAAAGTCGAACCTCACGCCTTTGATCTCGGATTCGACGATCGGATTGCGGTAGTCCCGCGCAAGAAAGCGATTGACCAGCGATTTGCCCGCGTCGGGGTTACGTTCCAGATCGAAGTATGTCCAGTCCATCAGCGCGCTGGCGCTGCTTCCCGCGTCCCTCGCGGCGGACGGTTGATCCCGATAAGCGGTTGCGACGCATTCCGCGAGCACCATGTCCTTGTAGTTCTGCGCATAGGTTCGGGCGCTTGCTTGCGGTGACGACGCGGTATCCGTCGCATGGCTCGACCGCGCCCCTAACGTCAGTGCCCACAACATCACGCTCGATAACAGCAGATTTCTTCTCATGGCAGGCTCCAGAAGTGCGCGCGATCGGTGCGGTAATTTGTCCCCGGCTCGTTGAAATAGCACTGATCGCAACAGGTACTTCCATTGAAAAGGGTTGCATGTCCGGTGGCATTCGACCAACCCGAAACCTCGAAGAGAATGATCCCCTGCCGGTTTGTCAGGGCGTTGCCTCCACGGGGTGGCGGAAATCTGATCACCTCCGCCTTGCCCCATCGCTGCTCGAGAAAGTCGATGAGGTTCTTGACGCGGAAGAAGTACCAGCGCTTGTCCGCACCAGATACGGTTTGCCCCAGGATGTAAGGTATCGGCATGCCAGCTTGGCCGAGGATATAGCTCAGCCGCACCGCACAGTATTCTCCCAACGTAACTTCGGGTCCCTGCTGTTGATATTGGTGGCCACATTGCCGCCAATCATCAGAGCAACTTTCTCCGCAGAGTTTATCGGGGCGTAAATTCGCATTGCTGCTGCCCATGCAGCAGAAAAACGTGGTCTCAGCATTTTCTTCTCCGCATATTGGATGAACGCGATGCTGTCGATGCCAATGCCCGAGACGCGTATCTGTGCTTTTTGCGAAGCGCGCTATTTTGTGCGTTGGATCGACATGGAGACATCACATGCAGTGAAGGAAGTTACGAGTCCGGGCAACGGCTGACAATTGGACTCGTTCGAAACTGAGCGTCTGTACGATGCAGGTATCGTCAGAGCGACCGTCGACGATCGGCGATACCCCGCGGTCCGCGCCGATGTCGATCATGCAAAAACACCCCGGACGCCGGGCCTGAATCCAGCGTTCGGGGTGTCGTGTATCGACGGTGTTGCGCCGCGCGTCAGTCCCGCGCGACGTCCTTCGCCGCCGGTGACGCGCCGTGGCTCAGCCAGTCGAGCACGTCGGCCGTTTCGTCGTCGCTCGCCCGCGCGCGCGCCTGCGCGACGGCCTCCGGCAGCTCGCCGTTGGTCGACGCGCGACGGATCGCGACGCCGACCGCGAGGATGTCGATCATCAGCAGATGCAGGATCCGCGAGATCATCGACAACTGCGATTCGCGCATCTCGATGTGGTCGGTCTCGAGCGCGACGGTCGCGCGTTTCGCGAGCGGCGTGTTGCTCGACGTGATCGCGATCACCTTCGCGCCGGCCTGCATCGCGACGTCGAGCACGCGCAGCAGCTCCGGCGCGCGTCCCGACTTCGACACCGCGACGATCACGTCGCCCTTGCCGAGCAGCGCGGCCGATGCGGCCTGCATGTACAGGTCGCCGTACGCGATCGTCGGAATCCCGAAGCGGAAGAACTTGTAGTGCGCGTCCTGCGCGACGATGTTCGAGTTGCCGAGCCCGTAGAACTCGATGCGGCGCGCGCCGTTCAGGATCTCGATCGCATTCTCGACGTGCTCGAAATTCAGGTGCTCGCGCAGCTGCAGGATCGCGGACACCGTGTTGTCGAGCACCTTCGCGCCGAAGTCGGTGGCCGTGTCGCCGAGATGCACCTGGCTGTGGCTCATCGGAATCGTGCCGGTAAGGCCGGTCGCGAGCTTCAGCTTGAAGTCCGACAGCCCCTGGCAGCCGAGCGAGCGGCAGAAGCGGATCACCGTCGGCTGGCTCACGTCCGCCTTGCGCGCGATGTCGACGATCGGGTCGTTGATGATCGAGCGCGGATGGTTCAGCGCGAGATCGGCGACGCGGCGCTCGGCCGGCGTCAGCGCATCGCGCATCTGGCGGATCCGCTCGAACACGGCCGACGACGCGCCGCCCGAACGGTTCGACAGCTGCTCCGCGAGAATCGCCGACACCCCGAGGAACGCCGGATATTCGGCGGTGATCAGGTAGGTCGGGATGTTCTGGAGATACTGCGTGAAGCGGCCCTTCGCCTCGAAGCGCGCGCGGAACGACGAGCGCGTGAACAGTTCGCCGAGCTTCAGCGCGACGCCGCCGCCGATGTATACGCCGCCGAGCGCGCCGAGCGTCAGCGCGACGCTGCCCGCGAACGCGCCGAGAATCCCGCAGAAGCATTCGACCGTCTCGAGCGCGAGCGCGTCGCCCGCGTGCGCGCGCTCGACAATCTCGACCGTGTCGACGGTCGCGGCGACGCGCTTCTTGTCGCGCGCGGCGAGCGCACGATAGATGATCTCCATGCCGGGGCCGGCGCACACGCGCTCGAACGACACGTGCGGAAACTTCTTGCGCGCGTACTGCAGCACGAGATCCTCGCGTTCGTCCTGCGGCGCGAACGACGCGTGACCGCCTTCGCTGCCGAGCGCGATCCAGCGGTCGTCCGCCGGAATCAGGCCGGACACGCCGAGCCCGGTGCCGGGCCCGAGCAGCCCGATCACGCTGTTCTGGCGGCGCGTGCCGCCGCCGATCTGCACGCGCTGCGCATCGGTCAGGCCCGGCAGCGCCATCGCGAGCGCGGTGAAGTCGTTGACGACGAGCAGCGTGTCGAAGCCGAGCGCGCGACGCGTCGCCTCGATCGAGAAGCTCCAGTCGTGATTGGTCATCGTGACCTGATCGCCGTCGACCGGGTTCGCGATCGCGATCGCCGCGTGGTTCACGCGGGCGATCTTCACGTCCTTCAGATACTTGCGGATCGCGTCGGTGAGCGTCGGATAGTCGGCGCCGGGATAGACGCGGATCTGCGTGATCTCGCCGGGGCCGGTTTCCAGCGCGAAACGCGCGTTGGTGCCGCCGACGTCCGCGAGCAGGCGCGGGCCGTCGGCATGCTGGCCCGCGACGACAGCCTTACTTTGCGCACCAGTAGACATCGAGCTGGGTCCCCTTGTCGTTGGCCAGTTGGGAAATCGCGTTCTTCTGCAGCGTCGCGGCCGCGGCGTCGAGCACGTCGCGTTTGCGGCTGCCCGCGATCAACAGGAAGAGCCGGTCGACGCGCTTCAGCGCATCGAGCGAAAAGCTCACGCGTGCATGCGGCGCGGCGCCGGGATGCACGGCGACGAAGCGCTCGGGCGTCGCGATCGCGTGGTCCCATTCGGGCGCGTCCGCGAAGATCGACGCGGTGTGGCCGTCCTCGCCCATGCCGAGCACCGCGACGTTCGGTATGCGGTAGTCGGCGTTCGCGTTGAGTGCGGCGACGTGCGCGTCGAGCGCTGTGCGCGTGTCGACGAGCGGCAGGAAGCGGGCAGGGGTCGCCGCGTGCTGCAGCAGCGTGTCGCGCACGAGATGCGCGTTGCTGGCCGCGTCGTCCTCCGGCACCCAGCGGTCGTCGACCAGCGTGACGTCGACGCCGGCCCAGTCGAGCGCCGTGTGCGACAGCGTTTGCAGGAACGGGCGCGGGCTCGTGCCGCCGGACACCGCGAGCGTCGGGCGCGCGGGGCCGGCGAGCGCGGCGCGCAGCGCATCGCCGACGGCGCGCGCGAGCGCTTCGCTTTGCGCTTCCTGGGTGTCGAAAGCGTGGATCTCGATCACATCTCCTCCGGACTGCTTTGTCTGTTCAATTCGTGCGAATCGTGGGGCACGTTGCCGCGCGCTGGTGCGCACGGCAACGGTCTGCATCAGTTTTCTTCTTCGAGCCAGCAGGTGCCGTGCTGCGCGAGCATCGCGCTCGCCGCGGCCGGCCCCCACGTGCCCGCCGCATACGGCTTCGGTGGCTTCAGCGAGCGTGCCCATTCGTTCAGGATCGGCTCGACCCAGCGCCATGCGGCTTCCTGCTCGTCGCGACGCACGAAGAGGGCGAGGCGGCCGTTGATCACGTCGAGCAGCAGGCGCTGGTACGCCTCCATCTGCCCTTCCTTGAAGAACTGGTCGAACGCGAGGTCGAGGTGCACGCTCGCGAGGTTCATCCCTTCGCCGGGCTGCTTCGCGAGGCAGTACAGGCGAATCGTCTCGTTCGGCTGCAGCCGGATCACGAGGCGGTTCGAGCCGGCGCGCAGCGCGGTGGGCCCGAGCGCCGAGTGCGGCACCGGTCGGAAGTTGACGACGATCTCCGCGACGCGGTCGGCGAGACGCTTGCCGGTGCGCAGGAAGAACGGCACGCCGGCCCAGCGCCAGTTCTCGATCTCGACCTTCAGCGCGACGAAGGTTTCGGTCGGGCTGTCGGGCTTCACGCCCGGCTCGGTTGCATAGGCCGGCACCTGCGCGCCCTTGATCACGCCCGCATGATACTGGCCGCGCACCGCGACCTTGCCGATGTCGCGCGGATCGACGGGCTTCAGCGCGCGCAGCACGCGCAGCTTCTCGTCGCGCACCGCGTCGGAATCCATCGAGTGCGGCGGTTCCATCGCGACGATCGACAGCAACTGCAGCAGGTGGTTCTGCACCATGTCGCGCAGCGCACCCGTATTGTCGTAGAAATCGCCGCGCGCCTCGACGCCGAGTTCCTCGGCGATCGTGATCTGGATGCTCTCGACCCATTCGCGGCGCCACAGCGGCTCGAACAGCGCATTGCCGAAGCGCAGCGCGAGCAGGTTCTGCACCGGCTCCTTCCCGAGGTAGTGGTCGATGCGGTAGATCTGGTCTTCCGCGAAGATCTCGCCGACCGCGTCGTTGATCGCGTTCGACGAGCGCAGGTCGTAGCCGAGCGGCTTCTCGAGCACGATGCGCGCGCCTTCATTCAGGCCGACCGACGCGAGTGCCTTGCAGATCGGCACGAACAGCGACGGCCCCGTCGCGAGATAGAACACGCGGATGCCGGACAGCTGCGCGACCGCGTCGCGCAGCACGACGTAGTCCTCCGCGCGGCCGAGGTCGAGCTTCACGTAGTCGATGCGCTCGAGGAAGGACTTCCACGCGCTTTCGTCGAATGCCTTGCCGGCCGCCTTCACGGCGTGCGGCTTCACGTGCGTGTCGACCCACTCGAGATAGCCGGCCCGATCCGATTCGTGCCGTGCGACGGCAACGATCCGGCCGCTTTCCGCGAGCATGTTGCCGCGGTGCGCTTCGAACAGCGCGGGCAGGATCTTGCGCATCGACAGGTCGCCGGTGCCGCCGAAAAGTACGAAGGTAAAGCTGGAATCGGTATGCATGTGTCTCCGCCGGTTGGGGGGGCTGGGAAGCGATCCGTAGTGCGATAAAAATATTTTTGACACTGAATTGTAGTTTAACTACAATCCGCCGCAAGGGGTAGCACCTGGGTGAAGAAAAAAAGAAGTGCGGTCGATGAACTGCGCGAGCTTCGCCTTCGGGAACGCCTTGTGCCGAATGTTATCGGACATTGACGGTGCGCATCGTCCGCGCGCCGTCGCCCCCGGGCTCGCGCCGCGCCATCGCGGTGGGCCAGAAACACAAAGAGGAGACACGCCGTTGAATCTCGATTCACGCTTTCTGTAAGAGCCCGGCCGGTCATCGGCCCCGAACGCTGCATGCGTCCCGCGGCTCGATTTCCCCGTCGTTTATCAAGAAGCCGGTTCCCCGTCGGGGAACCTCACGAGTTGATTCAGTCTGGAGGAGATAAGTAATGAAAGTTCGCTCGATCATGGGCGCGCTCTGCGCCGCGGGTCTGATGGCTGGCGCCGTGGCGGCGCAGGCGGCCGAGAACGTAACGGTGCTGCACTGGTGGACCTCGGGCGGCGAGTCGAAGGCCGTCGGCGTGCTGAAGGACGACGTGCAGAAGCAGGGCTACGTGTGGAAGGACTTCGCGGTCGCGGGCGGCGCGGGCGCGGCGGCCATGACCGCGCTGAAGACCAAGGTGATCAGCGGCGACGCACCGTCGGCCGCGCAGATCAAGGGCCCGCTGATCCAGGACTGGGCCGACCAGGGCGTGCTCGTCAACATCGATTCCGCTGCCGGCGACTGGAAGCAGAACCTGCCGCCGGAAATCGACAAGATCATCAAGTACAAGGGCCATACCGTCGCCGCGCCGTTCTCGGTGCACCGCGTGAACTGGCTCTATATCAACAAGGCCGCGCTCGACAAGGTCGGCGCGAAGGTGCCGACCACCTGGGCCGAATTCTTCGCGGTCGCCGACAAGCTGAAGGCTGCGGGCATCCAGCCGGTCGCGATGGGCGGCCAGCCGTGGCAGGACCTGACGCTGTGGGAAGACGTCGTGCTGTCGCAGGGCCCGGCGTTCTACAAGAAGGCGCTCGTCGATCTCGACCAGGCGACGCTGACGTCGCCGCAGATGCTGTCGGTGTTCGACACGGTCCGCAAGATCCAGGGCTATTTCGATACCGGCCGTAACGGCCGCGACTGGAACCTCGCGACCGCGATGGTGATCAACGGCAAGGCCGGCATGCAGTTCATGGGCGACTGGGCGAAGGGCGAGTTCGAGAACGCCGGCAAGAAGGCGGGCAAGGACTATATCTGCGCGCCGGTGCCGGGCACCGCCAGCTCGTACACGTTCAACGTCGACTCGTTCGTGTTCTTCCAGCAGAAGGGCCAGAAGGACGCGACGCCGGGCCAGATCGCACTCGCGAAGACCATCATGACGCCGGACTTCCAGGAGCAGTTCAGCCTGCTGAAGGGCTCGGTGCCCGTGCGCCTCGGCGTGAAGATGGACAAGTTCGACGACTGCGCGAAGAAGTCGTATGCCGACGAGCAGACCGCGATCAAGTCGGGCGGTTTCGTGCCGTCGCTCGCGCACGGAATGGCGCAGGGCGATGCAACGGCCGGCGCGATCACCGACGTCGTCACGAAGTTCATGAACTCGCAGCAGGATTCGAAGAGCGCGGTCGCCGCGCTCGCGAAGGCCGCGAAGGTGAAGTAAAGCGCGACAGGCGCCCGGCCGGAAACGCATCGTCGGCCGGGCGCTCTTGCATGTGCAGCAAACGGGCTCGCCCGCGGGCCCGCGCCGTACCCGGCGCCGGCCTGGCCTGCGTCGCCCTCGTTCCAGGAGTCGAATCAAGTGGCTGCCCCTCTTAGCGGAAACGGATCCGGCGCTGCCGCCGCACGGCGCACGTCGCCGATGTCGGCCTTCGCCGATCGCTGGATTCCGAAGCTCGTGCTCGCGCCGAGCCTCGCGATCGCCGTGGTGTTCATCTATGGCTTCATCCTGATTACCGGCTATCTGTCGCTGACCAACTCGCGGCTGTTGCCGAACTACGCATTCGACGGCTTCGGCCGTTACTCGGACCTGTTCCAGAACGACGTGTGGTGGACCTCCGCCGCGAACCTCGGCTGGTTCGGGATTCCGTTCATCGCGATCTGCGTCGCGCTCGGGCTGTTCCTCGCGATCCTGCTCGACCAGCGAATCCGCAACGAAGGCGCGCTGCGCGCGATCTTCCTGTATCCGATGGCGCTGTCGTTCATCGTCACGGGTACCGCGTGGCAGTGGATCCTGAACCCGGGCCTCGGCCTGGAGAAGGTGATGCACGACTGGGGCTGGACGAGCTTCTCGTTCGGCTGGCTCGACGATCCGGACAAGGCGATCTTCTGTATCGTGATCGCCGCCGTGTGGCAGTCGACCGGCTTCGTGATGGCGCTGTTCCTCGCCGGGTTGCGCGGCGTCGACGCCGAGATCTTCAAGGCCGCGCAGGTCGACGGCGCGACGCTGCCGACCATCTACCGCAAGATCGTGATCCCGAGCATGCGCCCGGTGTTCTTCTCGGTGCTGCTGATTCTCTGCCACATCACGATCAAGACCTTCGACCTGGTCGTCGCGCTGACGGCGGGCGGCCCCGGCACGTCGTCGTCGCTGCCGGCCATGTTCATGTACACGTTTTCGTTCAACCGCGGCCAGCTCGGGCTCGGCGCGGCGTCGTCGGTGATGATGCTCGCGACCGTGGTCGCGGTGCTGGTGCCGCTGATGTATATGGAATCGAGGAGCACCCGCAATGCAGCCTAAGATGACGGTCAGCCGGGCAGTGATCTATGCGGCGCTGATCCTGTTCGCGCTGTATTTCCTGTTCCCGATCTACGTGATGCTGTCGACGTCCTTCAAGGACCTCGACCAGCTGCGCACCGGCAACCTGCTGACGCCGCCGACGCACTGGACCTTCGATCCGTGGGTGAAGGCGTGGAGCGGCGCGTGTACCGGCGTGCGCTGCGACGGCATGAAGCCGTTCTTCCTGAACTCGTTGCAGATGGTGATTCCGGCCGTGCTGATCTCGTCGCTGATCGGCGCGTTCAACGGCTACGTGCTCACGCACTGGCGCTTTCGCGGCGCGGATGCGCTGTTCACGATGATGCTGGTCGGCTGCTTCATCCCGTTCCAGGTGATCCTGTTGCCGATGGCGCGCCTGCAGGGGATGCTCGGCCTCGCGAACACGATTCCGGGCCTGGTGTTCGTGCACGTCGTGTACGGGATCGCGTTCACGACGATGTTCTTCCGCAACTTCTACGTGAGCGTGCCGGCCGAACTCGTGAAGGCCGCGCGCATCGACGGCGCGGGTTTCTTCACGATCTTCACGAAGATCCTGCTGCCCGTGTCGCTGCCGATCTTCATGGTGTGCCTGATCTGGCAATTCACGCAGATCTGGAACGACTTCCTGTTCGGGATCGTGTTCTCCGGCGTCGACTCGATGCCGATCACGGTCGCGCTGAACAACCTCGTCAACACGTCGACGGGCGTGAAGGAATACAACGTCGACATGGCCGGCGCGATCATCGCCGCGCTGCCGACGCTGCTCGTCTACGTGGTCGCCGGCCGCTACTTCGTGCGCGGGCTGACGGCGGGCGCGGTGAAGGGGTAAGCGCGGCTTCATCCGATACGACGAACCGGCCGCGCTCGCGCGCGGCGCATCGAAACGAACCCGACGCGGCGCCGCAGTGCGCCGCGCGAGACGAGACAGAGGATTCACAGCATGGCAAGCCTTTCCATCCGTGACGTGTACAAGACCTACCCGAACGGGGTGCCGGTCCTGAAGGGTGTCGACATCGAGATCGAGGACGGACAGTTCCTGATCCTGGTCGGCGGGTCGGGCTGCGGGAAGTCGACGCTGCTCAACATGATCGCCGGCCTGGAGACCGTGACGAGCGGCGAGATCTGCATCGACGGCAAGGTCGTCAACGACCTGTCGCCGAAGGATCGCGACATCGCGATGGTGTTCCAGTCGTACGCGCTGTATCCGTCGATGACGGTGCGCGAGAACATCTCGTTCGGCCTGAACATCCGCAAGGTGCCGAAGAGCGAGCAGCAGCAGATCGTCGAGCGCGTGTCGGCGATGCTGCAGATCCAGCACCTGCTCGACCGCAAGCCGGGCCAGCTGTCGGGCGGCCAGCGCCAGCGTGTCGCGATGGGCCGGGCACTGGCGCGCGATCCGTCGCTGTTCCTGTTCGACGAGCCGCTGTCGAACCTCGACGCGAAGCTGCGCATCGAGATGCGCGCGGAAATCAAGCTGCTGCACCAGCGCCTCGGCACGACGATCGTCTACGTGACGCACGACCAGATCGAGGCGATGACGCTCGGCGACCGGATCGCGGTGATGAAGGACGGCGTGGTGCAGCAGTTCGGCGCGCCGCAGGACATCTACGACTCGCCGTCGAACCTGTTCGTCGCCGGCTTCATCGGCGCGCCGCCGATGAACTTCATCAACGGCAAGCTGGTCGAGCAGGGCAGCGGGATCGCGCTCGAGATCGACACGGGCGTCAAGCGCGGCGCGCTGAACCTGCCGTTCGAGGCGGGCAAGCTGAAGTCGCACGTCGGCCGCGAGGTGATCCTCGGCCTGCGTCCGGAGCGCATCACCGACGTGCGCCACGCGCACAACGGCGACGCGTCGCACCTGCAGCCGTTCGACGTGCGCGTCGACGTGACGGAGCCGACTGGCCCGGACACGCACGTGTTCGCGCAGGTGAACGGCAAGCGCATCGTGAGCCGCGTACATCCGGCCGCGAACCCGCAGCCCGACCAGACGCTGTCGCTGCTGTTCGACGTGTCGAAGGCCGTGCTGTTCGATCCGGCGTCGGAAGAGCGGATCGCGTGAGGCGAGCGGAATCAGGGCATCGACGACGCGTCCGGATCATCACTCGATCTGGATCCCGTCGATTGCCCCGATTCGCTCGACGTAGTTGAATTCGACGCAGATGTCGTTGTCTATCCGCCTCGTGATAGCCGGCGAGGGCGATCATGGACTCGGTAGCGACAAGAAATACGAACCGATCGCGTGCATTATCGGCATGAACAGAAGGCACGCGAAGACGGCTGGAAAATAAAATCTCGAGTGGCGGACGGCGGAGAACAGGCCGGCCGCTGCGACGATCAGACATACCGTCGCGAGTGCGCCGAACAGATCGCTATCTGCGATTACCGAAAAGAGCACGCGCATCCTTGCCCCCGGCTTACTGATTGAATACGGCGAAATTCCAGCGATACAGCTGGAACTGCTTTAGAAAGTCTTTGACTTCGGCACCTGTCGTCTCGTTTCTGTAGTTCCACCCGTCCTCGTCGGGTGTGTAGTGTCCGTTTTCGACCCCCATGCCTGCATAACTGGCGCTTTGCGGATCTGCACGGTTGCGGCCGAATATCCTCATGATCGTCGTGAACGGACGCACGATCACACCGCTGGAATTTCCTTGCATGATCGAAATGGACGAAGGCGAGGTGCGCGTGACTAATTGGACGTGATGCCCTATGCCTGCGCGATCATTGGCCTGTACGAGCATATCTCCTGGCAGAAGCGACTCCGGTGTCGAGAGCTGTACGGTATTCGAATCGGTGCGTGGTGTGTCCGGCGCACCGAAAGTCAATGACACCATCGCGGCGGAACCGTACATCGTCGAATCGTATCGCTGGTGTTCTGATTCGCCGTAGATTTCCACGTTTCGATAACTACGTACGCCGGTCGTCAACCTGAGCGGCAACCCGCGCAGGGCGGCGAACTGGATAAGCAACCGTAACGCGAAGTCTTCGCAGGTAAATCGATTCACGCGCGTGCTGCCGTTGCGATCCCAGTATGTTTTCGTCTGCAGTTGCCTTGCCAGTTGCGGGACTGCCCGCTGGTATTCGGCGATGTCGGCATCGGTCCATGTGCGGACCGTTTTCCAGAATGTCTTGAATCGGGCGGTGACAGGCTTCGGCGACGCACGTGTTGCACTACGCGCGTTGTCCGACGAACGTGATTCTCCGGCGTTTGCCGTCTTCACCCATGATCGTTCCGCACTTACCGCCGTCGAGTACGTCTCCGCCGCGGTCTAACGGATCGTCTTCAACTACCGCGTAAAAAATAGTCAAGCCGGTCCCTCGTTTGCCGTCATCGGGCGGAACGTAGCACGGCACTATCCGAATTGAAGGGTGAATGTAAATATTTGTGTCCGATAGATCGTGTGCTCCTGGATCACCGGCATGCAACGACGAGGGGCTGTTTCAACCGCCCCTTGTGTTTCGGACGATGCGTGGATTCAGTGCGGCAACCGCACGTCGAACTTGAACGTCGCGAGCCGCGCAACGAGGATGAAGCCGGTCGCGAGCAGCACGCTGTACACCGAGTCGAACTGCAGCCACGCGAGCAGCAGGTAGAACCAGCAGCCGACGAACGCGCAGGTCGCGTACGGCCGCGAATCGCGCAGGATCAGCGGGATGTCGTTGCACAGCACGTCGCGGACGATCCCGCCGACCACGCCCGTGATCACGCCCATCATCACCGCGATGAAGCGCGGCATCTCGGCATCGAGCGCGATCGCGGTGCCCGAGATGCTGAAGATGCCGAGCCCGATCGCGTCGGCCACCAGCAGCAGCCGCTCCGCCGACAGCCGCGACAGCATCCGCAGCACGAACGGCGCGAACAGCGCGAGCACGAAGATCGCGATCACGTAGTCGTCGTGCACGACCCAGTAGAACGGCCGGCGTTCGAGCAGGATGTCGCGCAGCGTGCCGCCGCCGAACGCGGTGGCGAGCGCGACGACGAACGTGCCAACCGAGTCGAGACGGTTCTTGCGCGCCTCGATGAAGCCCGAAATCGCGAAGGCCAGCGTCGCGATCGCCTCCAGTATCGCGATCGCGAGCGTCAGCCTAGGATGCGGCACGTGGCCCCCGATCGGCGGGCGCCGCCAGCGGCTGCAGCAGCACGAGCACCGCGCCCGCGCCGCCGTCGTGGCTGCGTGCCTCGCAGAACGCGATCACTTCTTCCTTCTGCACGAGCCACGCGCGCACCTTGCCCTTCAGCACGGGTTCCTTGCCGATCGAGCCGAGCCCCTTGCCGTGGATCACGCGCAGGCAGCGCAGCCCCTTCTTGCCGGCCTCGCGAATGAACTCCGCAAGCGCGTCGCGCGCTTCGTCGCGCCGCATCCCGTGCAGGTCGAGCTGCGCCTGCACGATCCATGCGCCGCTCCTCAGCTTGCGCACGATGTCGCGGCTGATGCCGGGACGGTGGTAGTACAGCGATTCGTCGCTGTCGAGCAGCGTCTCGGGATCGAATTCGTCGGACAGCGTCGCGTTCAGCACGTCTTCCTCGTCGCGCTGCGTCTGCTTCGGCACCGGGTCGGGCGGCGTGCGGCCGGATTTGGCGCGCGGCGGCGCGTTCAGCGGCTGGATCGCGCCGATTTCGTTGCGGAACAGGTTCGCGTCGGCCTCGGCCTGCCGCGTGGCCTTCGCGGTTTCGACGCGAGTGCGCTCGCGGCGGTCGGCTTCGCGTTGCAGCGACTTGCGCAAGGCGCCGAGGCCGGCCAGGCCCTGGCCGCGCAACGCGGCTGCGTCGGGCGCGGGTGGCGGCGCGGCGGGCGCCGGGTTCGCGGGACGGGCGGCGATCTGCCGCTTTGCGGGATCGCTCGGATGGGGCTGGTTCTTCGCCATGATTCGGTAACCGGGCAGGCGCGTTCGGGCGCGCGGGCACAAAAAAAGCCGCTGCACGGCGGCAGCGGCTTTCCGGTCAAGCCCGCTTCGCGGCAGCGGACGCCATTGTAGCGCCCGTCGCGCGAAGGCTTGACGCTTACTTCTTGTCGTGCAGGCTTTCGAGGTAGCGCTGCGCGTCGAGCGCGGCCATGCAGCCCGTGCCGGCGCTGGTGATCGCCTGGCGGTACACGTTGTCCTGCACGTCGCCGGCGGCGAACACGCCGGGCACGCTGGTCGACGTCGCGTTGCCCTGCAGGCCGCTCTTCGTCAGGATGTAGCCGTCCTTCATCTCGAGCTGGCCCTGGAACAGGTCGGTGTTCGGCTTGTGACCGATCGCGACGAACACGCCCTGCACGGCGAGGTCCTGCTTCTCGCCGGTCTTCACGTTCTTGATGCGCAGGCCCGTGACGCCCGAATCCTCGCCCGTCACTTCGTCGAGCACGTGATCCCACTTGATGTCGACGACGCCTTCCTTTTCCTTCTCGAGCAGGCGGTCGATCAGGATCGGCTCGGCGCGGAACTTGTCGCGGCGGTGGATCACCGTGACCTTCTTCGCGATGCCCGTCAGGTAGAGCGCTTCCTCGACGGCCGTGTTGCCGCCGCCGATCACCGCGACTTCCTGGTTGCGATAGAAGAAGCCGTCGCAGGTCGCGCAGGCCGACACGCCCTTGCCCATGAACGCTTCCTCGGAAGCCAGGCCGAGATACTGCGCGGACGCGCCGGTCGCGATGATCAGCGAGTCGCACGTGTATTCACCGGAATCGCCGATCAGCCGGATCGGCTTTTCGTGCAGTTTCGCGGTGTGGATGTGGTCGAATACGATTTCGGTGTTGAAACGCTCGGCGTGCTCGAGGAAGCGCGCCATCAGTTCCGGGCCTTGCACGCCCTTCGCGTCCGCCGGCCAGTTTTCGACGTCGGTCGTGGTCATCAGCTGGCCGCCCTGCGCGATGCCGGTGACCAGCACCGGGGACAGGTTGGCGCGAGCCGCGTAGACGGCAGCCGTGTAGCCGGCGGGGCCGGAACCGAGAATCAGGACTTTGGCGTGTTTGGGCGTGGACATGTGCGAATCGAATCCGTAAAAGGCGGCCGCGGCGGGCGGGGTAAGGCTCGCCGGACGGTCTGGGTTGACCGGGATGCCGTCATAGATGGGTATCAGACGCGCATTATAAAGGCCTCGTTGCTGCGCTGCCGAACGAGAGTTTCAATCGTCGCGATAGCGTTGCCCGGCGTCCGCTTCGGGCACCCCGGCCCTGTTATGTAACCGTCATTTACACTTGACGCCCCGGTGCAGCGTTTACAATAAGCGCGATCGAACGACAGGCGGGCGCGCGGCCCGTCCTCTTTATACGGATTCATGGCAAAAGCTCCTTATTCCGCCCAGGCACAGGCGTTGCCGCACCGGATGTCGAAGCTCCTCACGGAGATCCGCTGGATTCTCCAGGTCGCGCTCTGCGCTTTTCTGGTGATGGCCCTGTTGAGCTACAGCCGGCGCGATCCGAGCTGGACGCACGCCGCGCAGGTGGACCACATCTCGAACTGGGCCGGCCGCGTCGGTGCGTGGACGGCCGACATCATCCTGCTGCTGTTCGGCCTGTCGGCCTACTGGCTGATCGTGCCGCTCGGGCGGCGCATCGCGGTCAACTACCGGCGCATCACGCGTCACGAGGCGGTCGCCGACGAACCCGAGCGGCCGATCGGCTGGCTCACCGAGATCTTCGCGTTCGTGCTCGTCGTGCTCGCGTGCGACGGCATCGAGGCGCTGCGGATGTGGTCGCTGAAGGTGCAGCTGCCGCGCGCGCCGGGCGGCGTGATCGGCGAGGCCGTGGCGGGTGCGATGTCGCACGCGTTCGGCTTCACCGGCGGCACGCTGCTGCTGTTGATCCTGCTCGCCATCGGCCTGTCGCTGTATTTCCGCTTCTCGTGGCTGTCGGTCGCCGAGCGCGTCGGCGGCGCGATCCTGTCCGCCGTCAACGTCGCGAAGCTGCGCCGCGAGGCCGAGCGCGACCGCAAGCTCGGCGAGGCTGCGGCCGTGCGCCGCGAAGGGAAGGTCGAAGAGGAGCGCGTGCGTATCGAGGATCACGAGCCCGTGACGATCGTGCCGCCGGTCGTCACGCCGGCGAAGTCCGAGCGTGTCGAGCGCGAGCGCCAGGTGCCGCTGTTTACCGACCTGCCGGGCGATTCGACGCTGCCGCCGGTGTCGCTGCTCGATCCCGCGCCGAAGACGCAGGAAGCGATTTCCGCCGACACGCTGGAATTCACGTCGCGCCTGATCGAGAAGAAGCTGAAGGACTTCGGCGTGGAGGCGAGCGTCGTCGCCGCGTATCCGGGCCCGGTCGTCACGCGCTACGAGATCGAGCCGGCCACCGGCGTGAAGGGCAGCCAGATCGTCAACCTCGCGAAGGATCTCGCGCGTTCGCTGTCGCTCGTGTCGATCCGCGTGGTCGAGACGATCCCCGGCAAGAACTACATGGCGCTCGAGCTGCCGAACCAGCGCCGCCAGACGGTGCACCTGTCCGAGATCATCGGTTCGGAAGTCTATGCGGCCGCGTCGTCGGCGCTCACGTTGAGCCTCGGCAAGGACATCGGCGGCAAGCCGGTGTGCGCGGATCTGGCGAAAATGCCGCACCTGCTGGTCGCCGGCAC
Organism: Burkholderia sp. Bp8998; assembly: GCF_003854235.1. NCBI lineage: Bacteria > Pseudomonadati > Pseudomonadota > Betaproteobacteria > Burkholderiales > Burkholderiaceae > Burkholderia > Burkholderia sp. Bp8998. The sequence continues at coordinate 159,122 of NZ_QTQF01000006.1, read as the reverse complement.
GACCGGTTCCGGCAAGTCGGTCGGGATCAACGCGATGATCCTGTCGCTGCTGTACAAGGCCACCGCCGAGCAGGTGCGCCTGATCCTGATCGATCCGAAGATGCTCGAAATGAGTGTCTACGAAGGCATTCCGCACCTGCTGTGCCCGGTCGTCACCGACATGCGCCAGGCCGGCCATGCGCTGAACTGGACCGTCGCGGAGATGGAGCGCCGCTACAAGCTGATGAGCAAGCTCGGCGTGCGCAACCTTGCCGGCTACAACAACAAGATCGACGAAGCGGCGAAGCGCGAGGAAAAGCTTCCGAATCCGTTCAGCCTGACGCCGGACGATCCTGAGCCGCTCGGCCGCCTGCCGAACATCGTCGTCGTGATCGACGAGCTGGCCGACCTGATGATGGTCGTCGGCAAGAAGGTCGAGGAACTGATCGCGCGGATCGCGCAGAAGGCGCGCGCGGCCGGCATCCACCTGATCCTCGCGACGCAGCGTCCGTCGGTCGACGTGATTACCGGCCTGATCAAGGCGAACGTGCCGACGCGGATCGCGTTCCAGGTGTCGTCGAAGATCGACTCGCGCACGATTCTCGACCAGATGGGCGCCGAATCGCTGCTCGGGATGGGCGACATGCTGTACCTGCCGCCGGGCACCGGGCTGCCGGTGCGCGTGCACGGCGCGTTCGTCGCCGATGACGAAGTGCATCGCGTCGTCGAGAAGCTCAAGGAGCACGGCGAGCCGAACTACGTCGAAGGGCTGCTCGAAGGCGGCACCGCCGACGGCGACGAGGGTTCGGCCGGCGCGGGAACCGGCGAAGGCGGCGGCGAGTCTGATCCGCTGTACGACCAGGCGGTCGAGATCGTCATCAAGAACCGCCGCGCGTCGATCTCGCTCGTGCAGCGTCATCTGCGGATCGGCTACAACCGCGCGGCGCGGCTGCTCGAGCAGATGGAACAGTCGGGGCTCGTGTCGGCGATGTCGTCGAGTGGCAACCGCGAAATTCTTGTGCCGGCGCGCGACGCGGAATGAGTCCGCGGCGCCCGCAGCGCCGGCCACCCAGGGAGAAAACCGCATCATGCAGCAACTTTCGTTCGTTCCTTCCCTTCGTTCGACGCGGCGCTGGCTCGGCGCGGCGTTCGCCGGCGCATCGCTGATGCTCGCGGCGACGCACGCGTTCGCGGGCGGCACCGAACAACTGAAGGCCTTCGTGTCGCAGGTGCGTTCGGCGAAAGGCGATTTCACGCAGCAGATCGTCAAGGCGCCGGCCAAGGGCGCGAGCGCCGCGCAGGCCGCGCCGAAGCCCAACGACAATTCGAGCGGCACGTTCGTGTTCTCGCGTCCGGGCAAGTTCATCTGGACGTACCAGAAGCCGTACCAGCAGGTGCTGCAGGCTGACGGCGACAAGCTCTACGTGTACGACCGCGACCTGAACCAGGTCACCGAGCGCAAGCTGAACGGCGCGCTGGGCGCGAGCCCGGCCGCGATCCTGTTCGGCAGCAACGATCTCGACAAGAACTACACGCTGCGCGATGCCGGCGAGAAGGGCGGCATCGAGTGGCTCGAGATGCTGCCGAAGGCGCAGGACACGCAATTCCAGCGGATCGGTATCGGCTTCCGCAACGGCACGCTCGCCGCGATGGAGCTGCACGACGTGTTCGGCAACGTCACACTGCTCACTTTCACGAACATCCAGACGAACCCGCCGCTGAAGGGCGATGCGTTCAAGTTCGTCGTGCCGAAGGGCGCGGACGTGATCAACGGCTGACCGTCAACACGCCGTTTTCCCGACACGGGCCTGCCGGCAACGGCAGGCCCGTGTTGTTTTCGAGCGCGGGCACCGGGCGCGGGCACTGGGCGCGGGCACCGGGCGCGGCGGTGCAGTCGCGCGGCTGTCATAATGTCGGGTCCGGCGGCCGGTTCGGCCGCCATCGTTTGATCTGGAGCGAGGGTTCATGTCCGACCTGTTTCAAGTCGAGCCGCGCCGGCCGCTCGCCGAGGCGCTGCGGCCGAAGACGCTCGCCGAGGTGATCGGCCAGACGCATCTGCTGGGCGAAGGCAAGCCGCTGCGGCTCGCGTTCGAATCCGGCAAGCCGCATTCGATGATTCTGTGGGGACCGCCCGGCGTCGGCAAGACGACGCTCGCGCGCCTCACCGCGCTCGCGTTCGACTGCGAGTTCATCGCGCTGTCCGCGGTGCTCGGCGGCGTGAAGGACATCCGCGAGTCGATGGAGCAGGCGAAGGACACGCTGAATCGCACCGGCCGTCATACGATCCTGTTCGTCGACGAAATCCACCGCTTCAACAAGGGGCAGCAGGACGCGCTGCTGCCGTTCGTCGAGTCGGGGCTCGTGACCTTCATCGGCGCGACGACCGAGAACCCGAGCTTCGAGGTCAACTCGGCGTTGCTGTCGCGGGCGCAGGTGTACGTGCTGCAGTCACTGAACGACGACGAGATGCGTCAGCTGCTCAAGCGCGCGCAGGAAATCGCGCTCGACGGCCTCGCGTTCGACGACAAGGCGATCGATACGCTCATCGGTTATGCGGACGGCGACGCGCGGCGCTTCCTGAACCTGCTCGAGCAGGCGCAGACGGCCGCCGCGTCCGCCCGGGTGACGACCATCGATGCCGAATTCGTCAGCAGCGCGATGACGCTGAACACGCGGCGCTTCGACAAGGGTGGCGACAATTTCTACGACCAGATCTCGGCGCTGCACAAGTCGGTGCGCGGCTCGAGCCCGGACGGCGCGCTGTACTGGTTCTGCCGGATGATCGACGGCGGCGCGGATCCGAAATATCTCGCGCGGCGGATCGTACGGATGGCGTGGGAAGACATCGGCCTCGCCGATCCGCGCGCGCTGCAGGTGGCGAACGACGCGGCCGAGACCTACGAGCGGCTCGGCTCGCCCGAAGGCGAGCTGGCGCTCGGGCAGGCGGTGATCTATCTCGCGTGCGCGGCGAAGAGCAACGCGGGCTACAACGCGTTCAACCAGGCGATGGCATTCGTGAAGCAGGACAAGTCGCGCGAGGTGCCCGTGCATCTGCGCAATGCGCCGACCAAGCTGATGAAGGAACTCGGCTACGGCCACGCGTATCGCTACGCGCACGACGAGCCGAACGCCTATGCGGCCGGCGAGTCGTATCTGCCGGAAGGGATGCGCGAGCCGCGCTGGTACAAGCCGGTGCCGCGCGGGCTCGAATCGAAGATCGCCGACAAGCTCGCGTGGCTGCGCGATCTCGACCGCGAGGCCGGCAAGAAGGACTGAACGACCGCGCGGCCCGGCGGCCGGCGCTGCCAGGGGCGCGTCAGCGCTTGCGGCCCGGCTGCTTCTTCCAGTACTCGAACGGCTCCTCGTGGCATTCGATGTCGAGCTCGGCGACCCGTGCGTGCAGGCGCTCCTGCGCATCGGCGATCGCGAGGTTGTAGATCGCCGGCGCGATTTCCTCGACGAAGAAGTGCAGCAGCGCACCGGCCTGGATGTTGCCGATCGGCTCGTCCATGTTTTCTGTGAAATAGCGTTGCAGCGATGCGATCGCGCGGTCGCGGACATCCTTGTCCAGTTCGATGGTCATCGGGTTCCCTCGGGTGATGGTGATGCGAAGGCGGGTGCGTTGCCCGCCGCGTGACGCCCGGCCGGGGCGGCTGTCGCGCGCTGCGCAGCGGCGTTGCGCAACGCGCTTCGCCGGCTGCCGACGCGCAGGCAGGCCATGCGATACTGCCACGCCCGTCGCGCGTTTGCGGCACTGTCCATCCGGCCAGTGCCGTGGCGGCCCCGCGGTGCGTTAGAATTCCCGTCTTACACAACGATTTTCCAAGTCCTCCCATGCTCGACATCCAGTTGCTGCGCAAAGACCTCGACGGCGTCGCGAAGCGCCTCGCCGATCGCGGCTACACCCTTGACGTCGCCGCGTTCTCCGCCCTCGAAGCGGAACGCCGCGCGATCCAGACCCGTACCGAAGAGCTCCAGGCGCGCCGCAACAGCCTGTCGAAGCAGATCGGCGCGATGAAGGGGAAGGGCGAGGACACGTCGGCCGTGATGGCCGAAGTCGGCGGGATCGGCGACGAAATGAAGGCGTCGGAGATCAAACTCGGCGAGATCCAGGCGCGCCTGTCCGACCTGATGCTGGGCATGCCGAACATCGCGCACGAAAGCGTGCCGGTCGGCCAGGACGAGGCCGACAACGTCGAAGTGCGCCGTTGGGGCACGCCGCGCCAATTCGACTTCCAGGTGAAGGATCACGTCGACGTCGGCACGCCGCTCGGCCTCGATTTCGAAACCGGCGCGAAGCTCGCCGGCGCACGCTTCACGATGCTGCGCGGCTCGATCGCACGCCTGCACCGCGCGCTTGCGCAGTTCATGATCGACACGCACACGCTGCAGCACGGCTACAGCGAGACGTACACGCCGTACATCGTGAACCCCGAGATCCTGTACGGCACCGGCCAGCTGCCGAAGTTCGCGGACGACATGTTCCGCGTCGAGAAGGGCGGCGCCGAGAACACGATCACGCAGTACCTGATCTCCACGTCCGAGATTTCGCTGACGAACACCGTGCGCGAGTCGATCGTCGAAGGCTCGGCGCTGCCGATCAAGCTGACCGCGCATTCGCCGTGTTTCCGCTCGGAAGCCGGTTCGTACGGCCGCGACACGCGCGGGATGATCCGCCAGCACCAGTTCGACAAGGTCGAGATGGTGCAGGTCGTCGCGCCGGACGCGTCGTACGCGGCACTCGACGAGATGGTCGGCCACGCGGAGGCGATCCTGCAGAAGCTCGGCCTGCCGTACCGCGTGATCACGCTGTGCACGGGCGACATGGGCTTCTCGGCCGCGAAGACGTTCGACCTCGAAGTGTGGCTGCCCGCGCAGAACACCTATCGCGAGATCTCGAGCTGCTCGAACACCGAGGCGTTCCAGGCGCGCCGGATGCAGGCACGTTTCCGCAACGCGCAGGGCAAGCCGGAACTCGTGCATACGCTGAACGGCTCCGGCCTCGCCGTCGGCCGCACGCTCGTCGCGGTGCTGGAGAACTATCAGAATGCCGACGGTTCGGTCACGGTGCCCGAGGCACTGCGTCAGTACATGGGCGGCATGGAGCGAATCGAAGCGCCTGCGCAGGTGTCGTGAGATCGCTCCACGATCGGTCTTCGAAGGGCTCGCAAAAAATTTGCAAAAAACGCTTGTGAGTTCCGAAGAGATCGTTCTATAATCTTTTCTTTCCCGGACGCGACCAACCGGGAAATGAAGCAGGAAGGAAGGAGAGGTGGCAGAGTGGTCGAATGTACCTGACTCGAAATCAGGCGTACGGTTTCCCCGTACCGTGGGTTCGAATCCCACCCTCTCCGCCAAAATACGAAGCCCCGTGATCCGGAAGGATCACGGGGTTTTTCGTTTGGTTCGCACGCGCGTGAACGTTGCTGCGTCGATGCCGGTGTTCGGCCGTGCGCACGCAACGGCCTGCATGCGCTTGCCGGCAGCCCGGTGCCCACCGTCGCCGGATCGCCACCTTTTTCGCGGCCGTCCCACGAGTCTCCACCGCCATTTTCCCGCTTCAGCCTTGGCTTCGCGCGCCGTTAACAGTGGGCGGCGGCAAGCGCCTTTTGCACCGTCGCCGTCTCCCGTCGACTCAAGGTCCCATGAAGCTGAGCTACAAGATTCCCCTCGCATTCGCCGTTGCGCTGCTGCTGATGTTCTGCGGCGCGCTGTACGGCATCCGCATCCTCAATCGCTCGATCGATACGTTCGCGAACGACGTGCAGACCCATGTCGCCGACGAGCGGCTCGTGTCGGCGACGCTCGTGCAGTTCAAGCTGCAGGTCCAGGAATGGAAGGACACACTGCTGCGCGGCAAGCAGCCCGACAAGCTCGACAAGTACTGGCAGGCATTCCAGACGCGCGAGCGCACGGTCGACACGCTCGCCGCGCAGCTCGTGCACCAACTGCCGCCCGGCGAGAGCCGTACGCTCGTCGAGCAGTTCATGCGCGCGCATGCGGCGATGGGCGACGGCTACCGGCGCGGGTTCGACGCATTCAAGGCCGCGGGCTTCGAGCCGACGGCCGGGGATGCGGCCGTGGCGGGCGTCGATCGGGCGCCCGCCGCGCTGCTCGAGCGCGCGGCGAAGACGATCGCCGACGAGAGCGCTGCCGTGTCGGCGCAAGCGAGCCGCGATGCGAGCCACGCGACCACGGCGAGCGTCGTGCTGATGCTGATCGTGCTCGGCATCGCGATGATCGGTGCGTTCCTGTTCAGCCGCGCGATCCTGCGGCCGCTCGATCGCGCGGTTGCCTGCGCACAGGCGGTGGCCGGCGGCGACCTGACGCGCGACGTCGACGCGGCCGGCCGCGACGAGATCGCCGATCTGCTGCGCGCGTTGCAGACGATGCAGGCGAGCCTGTCGGGTGTCGTGCTCGAGGTGCGTACGCATGCCGAAGCCGTCGCGACCGCGAGCGCGCAGATCGCAGCGGGCAATCACGACCTGTCGTCGCGCACCGAGGCCCAGGCTGCGTCGCTCGAGGAAACCGCGGCCAGCATGACCGAACTGACGGGCATCGTGCGCCAGTCGGCCGAGCATGCGCAGCACGCGGCGCAACTGGCACGGGACGCATCGGACATCGCGTCCGCGGGCGGCGGCGTGATGACGGACGCCGTCGACACGATGAGCGGGATTGCCGCCAGCGCGGCGAAGGTCGGCGAGATCATCGCGGTCATCGACGGCATCGCATTCCAGACCAACATCCTCGCGCTGAACGCGGCCGTCGAGGCGGCGCGGGCGGGCGAGCAGGGGCGCGGCTTCGCGGTCGTCGCGTCGGAGGTGCGCACGCTCGCGCAGCGCAGCGCGGCCGCTGCGAAGGAGATCAAGGCGCTGATCGAGCGATCGACGCGGCGGGTCGACGAGGGGGCCGTGCTGATCGGCCGCGCGGGCGAATCGATCCACGAGATCGTCGCTGCGGTGCAGCGGGTCACGTCGATCGTCGGCGAGATCTCGTCCGCATCGCAGGAGCAGAGCGGCGGCATCCAGCAGGTGAACGTCGCGGTCACGCAGATGGATGAAGCGACACAGCGCAATGCGGCGCTGGTCGAACAGGCGTCGGCCGCGACGCAGGCGCTGGCCGAGCAGGCGAGCGCGCTGCGGCACGCGGTCGCCGTGTTCAGGCTGCCGCAGGCGGCGTGACGATATTGCCGACCGCGACCACGCCGTCCTGTATCACGCCGCGGCCGAATATTGTGCGAGCACACGGGCGCGGATCGACGGCTTGATGTTCGATTGCGCCATGTCGCCGCCGTAGTGCGCGACGACACGCGGATTCATCACGCGATACCAGAGCGGCGGCACATACGCGAACAGGATCATCGTCGCGTAGCCGGCCGGCAGTTGCGGCGAGTCGTCGAAGTGGCGCAGTGCCTGGTACGAGCGTGTCGGGTTCGCGTGATGGTCGGCGTGCCGTTGCAACTGGTACAGGAACAGGTTGGTGACGACGTGATTGCTGTTCCACGAATGCTGCGGTGTGCAGCGTTCGTAGCGGCCGCTCGGCAGCTTGCGGCGGCCGAGCCCGTAGTGCTCGACGTAGTTGACGACTTCGAGCAGCGACGCGCCGTACACGGCCTGGATCACGAGGAACGGGATCACGACCTTGCCGGCCATCGCGATCGCGATACCCCACACGATGACGGTCATCGCCCACGCGTGCAGCACCTCGTTGCGCCAGGTCCACGGCGAATGCCCGAGCCGCTCGAGGCGTGCCTTCTCGAGCCGCCACGCCGAGCGGATGCTGCCCGTCACCGTGCGCGGCAGGAATGCCCAGAACGATTCGCCGTAGCGCGCGCTCGCCGGATCCTCGGCCGTCGCGACGCGCACGTGATGGCCGCGGTTGTGCTCGACGAAGAAGTGCCCGTACGCGACCGGTGCGAGCGTGACTTTCGCGAGCCAGCGCTCGAAGCGGTTGGTCTTGTGCCCGAGTTCGTGCGCGGTGTTGATCGAGATGCCTGTCGCGGCACCGAGCGACAGCGCGAAGCCGACGTAGTCGTACCACGCGAGCGCATGCGTGCCGACGATCCGCACGCACATGAAGAACGCGACATATTCGACCAGCGTCGCGAGATAGACGATGTAGCGGTAGTAGCGCTCACGTTCGAGATGCGGGACGACGGCGTCGGGCGGATTGTCGCGATCGTCGCCGATCAGCGTGTCGAGGACCGGGATCACGCCGAACGCGAACAGCGGGCCGAACCACCAGAAGACGTGAAGGCCTGTCGACAGCGCGAGCCGGGCCGAGAGAATCGGCAGCGTGATCGTTACCGCGCCGAGCAGCCACAGATAACGCTTGCCATCCGACCAGCCCGAGGCCGATGCGTCGGTCATTGCCATTGTCTCCCTCCCTTTTTGGGCCGGCTCCTGCGTTTGCGGGCGCGGCGGCCGAGTGACGCGTTTATCGTCGTTCGAATCGTCGTGGGTCCGCGGCGGGGCGCGCGGCACCGGATCGGTGGTCCGGTTGTGCCAGTTATACGACCGTCGCGCGCGCTTTCCAAACCCCGGCGCTAGGCGTGCAACTCCAAACGGCGGCCCGTGCATGACGCGGGTCGGGAAGGGCCGATACCGCGGTGATTGAAACAGGCCGGCATGGGCCCGATCCGCCCGCGCGACCGGCGTTCTCGTCAGATGAATGCGCGAGCCAACGTGAGCGAGTCTCCGGCGACGAGGTCCGCAACAAATGTTGCAATGCAATAAATGCGATGCGCCGGCGCGGGGCCGCGCGGCCCTTTCGCGTACATATATTACGGATCATTACGACCGCGGCCGCGAAACGCCGGACCTTCGTCGCATGACTACCGCGCATGACAAGGCGAGCGGGGCGACGGGTCCGACTTCGCTGTTCCGATTGCCATGCGTCGTCGCGCATCGCTGCGTCGATGCTGCACCTGCACACCCGTGCGTGCGCGGCAGCTGCTGCCTCTCGATCCGCGCTGCCATTTGAAAATAACGATTTGACTCATGCCCCGCTTTCGGTTGAAGCTAGTAACTTGCTGTCCGAAGGGGGCTGTGCCTGCATGAGTTCGACCTTGACCGTTCGTCGTATCGCTGCCAACCAGGGCGGCGTGTATCGCGAACTCCGCGCCGCATCACTGCGTGAGCCCTACGCGCCCGGCGAAGCGCCGGAGGCCGAATTGCTGAACGTCGATTCCGACGCGGCGGCGGCCATCGCCGCGCTGCGTGCCGCGTCCGACGAGTCGACGACTTTCCTGCTGTACACCGAAGGCCATCCGGCCGGCATGATCGGCGCGTATTTCGACAATACGCCCGAGCGGCGCGCGTTCGTCAGCGAGCTGTGGGTCGCGCACGCGGTCCGCCACTTGCGCGGCGGCGTGCTGTTGCTCGAAACGGCCACCGCGTGGCTGGCCGAACGCGGTGCGCAGGATGTCTACGCATGGATCGCCGATGCGAACCGCACCGCGATCCGTTTCTACGAACGCGCGGGTTTCGGCAACACGGGCGAGCACGCGCCGATCGCGCGGATGCCCGGCGCGATGAAATCGTTGTTCGTGTCGCACTTCAACACGCCCTGACGCATGAATGCGCGGGCCGCACGGCGCGATGAAGGCCCGGTTGCCCGTCCGACTGCCCGCTTGCCGGTCGCGCGCTCGCCGCGACCGTCGCCGCCCGGTTTCCCAAAAATAATGGCTGCACGCGTGGACGCCTGTAAAATACGCAAAAATTTTTTGCAGAGTGTCCATGTCGCTTAAAAAATCGCCATTCTTCGAGCTGCGCAGCGGATCGGTCGATACGTTGCTGTTCACCGTGAAGACGACCGATCTCGAGGCGTTGCGTACCGAACTGGTCAAGCGCTTCGAAGCGACTCCCGAGTTTTTTGCCGATGATGTCGTCGCGATCGACGTCCGCCGCCTCCCGGACGGCGAACGCGTCGCGCTCGCCGACATCCGCCAGATGCTGAACGACGTGCGGATGCGCCCGGTGGGCGTCGTCGCGCTGGCCACGCAGGGCTGGGCAGGGGAAGCCGGCCTGCCGTTGCTCGAGGCGCGCGACCGCCGCGTGTCGGCCGCGAAGCCGGCCGAGGACGCGGAGCCGGCGGCTGCCGTTGCCGCGGCGGCTGCGGCAGCCGAACCGGCGCCGGAGCAGGCACCGACGCCGATTCCGGCGGGCGGCCAGACGCTGGTGATCGATCGGCCGCTGCGTTCGGGGCAGCAGATTTACGCGAAGGGAGACCTCGTGGTGCTTGCGCCGGTCAGTCACGGCGCCGAGATCATCGCGGAAGGCAACATCCACATCTACGCGCCGTTGCGCGGCCGCGCACTCGCGGGCGTGCACGGCAATCACGACGCGCGCATTTTCTGCACGTGTCTGGAGCCGGAACTGATCTCGATCGCGGGTATCTATCGAACGACCGAGAACCCGTTGCCCGCCGACATACTGGGCAAATCGGTGCAGATCCGGCTCGAAGAGGAAAAACTGATGATCGAACCGCTGCGCCTGACGTGATTCACGCGGCGCGCTCCGGATCGATCGGCTCTCATTGACGAACACAGGGTATTGGGTAAATGGCAAAAATCATCGTGGTGACTTCGGGCAAGGGCGGCGTGGGCAAGACGACGACCAGCGCGAGCTTCGCGTCCGGCCTCGCGCTGCGCGGCCACAAGACGGCCGTGATCGACTTCGATGTCGGCCTGCGCAACCTCGACCTGATCATGGGCTGCGAGCGCCGCGTGGTGTACGACCTCGTCAACGTGATCCAGGGCGAAGCGAACCTGAACCAGGCGCTGATCAAGGACAAGAAGTGCGAGAACCTGTTCATCCTGCCGGCGTCGCAGACGCGCGACAAGGATGCGCTCACGCGTGACGGCGTGGAGAAGGTGCTGAACGACCTGGTCAAGATGGACTTCGAATACATCGTCTGCGACTCGCCGGCCGGTATCGAGGCGGGCGCGCTGCACGCGATGTATTTCGCGGACGAAGCGCTGATCGTCACGAACCCGGAAGTGTCGTCGGTGCGCGACTCGGACCGCATTCTCGGCATCCTGTCGTCGAAGACGAAGCGCGCGTCCGAAGGCAAGGATCCGATCAAGGAACACCTGCTGATCACGCGTTACAGCCCGAAGCGCGTGAGCGAAGGTGAAATGCTGTCGCTCGAGGACATCAGCGAGATCCTGCGCATCAAGCTGATCGGCGTGGTGCCCGAATCGGAAGCCGTGCTGCACGCATCGAACCAGGGTCTGCCGGCCGTGCATATCGACGGCACCGATGTCGCGGAAGCGTACAAGGACGTCGTCGCCCGGTTCCTCGGCGAGGACAAGCCGCTGCGCTTCACCGATTACCAGAAGCCGGGCCTGCTGCAGCGCCTCTTCGGCAGCAAGTAACGGAGGCCGTCCATGTCCATCCTTTCGTTTCTCCTCGGCGAGAAGAAGAAGTCCGCATCGGTCGCGAAGGAGCGCCTGCAGCTCATCATCGCGCACGAGCGGGTCGGCGGCCGGCCGCCGGCCGATTACCTGCCGGCGCTGCAGAAGGAGCTGGTCGCGGTCATCTCGAAGTACGTCCATATTTCGAACGACGACATTCGCGTGAGCCTCGAGCGCCAGGACGATCTCGAAGTCCTCGAAGTGAAGATCGAGATCCCGCAAGCCTGACCGTTGGCTGTCCCTCCGCACGGCGGCGCCTGCCGCCGTGCGCGTCTTACGCCCTGTTGCACTTTCGGGCTCGCCGTAACAAGGCGCCTGTCGGCCGTTGGTCGACCTCCCGCATTGAACGAAGACGCTCGCGTCATTTGTTAATCAGGAGGTTGTGATGGCTGTCTCTACTGTTCAACGTCGTATCGTTTCGCTCGCACTGTTCGCCGCGGGCCTGTCAGCCGTCGTCGCGCCGCTCGCCGCACGCGCGGACGAAATCCTCGTCGGCACGCCGGTGATGGTGCAGTCGGGCCGGATGGTCGTCGCCGAACCGGTGGCCGCGCCCGCCGAGGAAATCGTCGTCGTCGCGCCGAACGCGCCGCCGCCCGTGCGCTACGAGGTCGTGCCCGACGCACGCGTCGGTTACGCATGGGAGCGCGGTCACTGGCGCTGGGATCATGGCCGCTACGTCTGGATCGGCGGCCACTGGGAAGCCGAGCGTATCGGCATGCACTGGGTGCCGGGCCACTGGGATCAGCGCGGCCCGAACTGGTTCTGGACCCGCGGCCACTGGGCCTGACGGACGCCCGCGATGCAACGAACCGCCATTGCCATCGCGCTCGTCGCGATCACGCTCGCCGGCTGTATCGTCGTACCAGCCCGGCCTGTCTATTATCGGCCCGCACCGGTGGTGATCTACTGAGGGTTGCGCGGGCCCGCCTGCGCCGGGCCGCTCGCGCCGGATGCGGACGGTCCGCCGTCGTGCGGCGTCGCCGGCGTGTGCGTGGCGCCGTTGCCCGCCGCCGGGGCTTCCGGCTCGCCCCCGTCCCGTTCGCGCAGCGTGTCGAGTGGATCGGCGGGCGTGGCGGCCGCATCCTGCGGCTCGATGACGCCGGCTGCAGCCGCCGGGGCCGCGGCGGGTTCGGCGGCGGCCGCAGGTGGCGCGAGATAGCGCTGCGCGAGCGTTTCGTAGAGCGGCGGCGCGAAGAAGCGTGCCATGCGGCTCGACACCAGCGCGGTCGCCATCAGCGAAATCACGAGCGCGTGGCCGTTGATCATCTCCATCACGATCACGAATGACGTGATCGGCGACTGCGTGACTGCCGCGAGGTAGCCGACCATCGCGAGCGCGATCAGCATCGGCAGGCTCATGCCGCCGAACACGATGTGCAGCAAGTTGCCGAACCCGGCGCCGATCGACAGCGACGGCGCGAAAATCCCGCCCGGGATGCCCGGCAGGTAAGATGCGACCATCGACACCATCTTCAGGAACGGATAGAGCACCGACAGCTGTTCATGGCCGTCGAGCAGGCCGCGCGCTTCGGCATAGCCGCTGCCGAACGTCGTCCCGCCCGACACGAGGCCGACGACGGCGATCACGAAGCCGCACAGCGCCGCGAACGCGATCGGGCGCTCGCGATACAGGGCGAGCAGGCGCGCGGGCAGCCAGCGCCCGGTATTGAGCAGCAGCCAGCTGAAGAGGCCGCCCGCGATGCCGGTCACGAGCGCGGTGACGAGCACGGCGACGGCAAGCATCTTCGGGAAATGCTGGCCGGCGTCGATCGTGCCGAAGTACGTGTAGTTGCCGTTCAGGCCCAATGCGACGACACCGGCGAGAATGATCGCGGTGATCAGCACGCCGCTTGCGCGGGCGGAGAAGCTGCGGGTCAGTTCCTCGATCGCGAACACGATCCCGGCGAGCGGCGTATTGAACGCGGCCGACAGGCCGGCCGCCGCGCCGGCGAGCACGAGTTGCCGTTCGATCTGCGCGTTCGAGCGCGGGTAGAAGCGCCGCAGGTTGAACATCAGCGCCGCACCGACCTGCACGGTCGGGCCTTCACGGCCGATCGTGAAGCCGCCGAGGATCCCCATGAACGAGATCAGGACCTTGCCGAACAGGATGCGCAGCGTCAGCAGCCGCGCGCCGAATGCGCCCGGGCTCGCATGCAGCGTCGCAATGACCTGCGGAATCCCGCTGCCCTCGGCGCCGCGGAAGAAGCGGCGCGTGAGCCACGCCGATGCCGCGGCGATCGATGGCGTCAGCAGCAACGGCAGCCACGCGGCATGGTCGCGCATCGTGCGGAAGGTGTCGTAGCCCCAGTCGATCAGCCGCGCGTACAGCACGGCCGCGAGGCCCACGGCGATCGCGCCGAGCCAGAACACGCCGTACTGGCGCCAGATCCGCAGCGAGCGGCGGGTGAGGGCGGGAAACAGCCCGGAAAGCAGGGCGGGGAGGGCGGAGCGTTGCATCTGCGGCGGGCCGGGAGGGCAAAGAACGCATTATAAAAAGAACCGGATGCGGCCGGGGCTCGACAAACCTTCACAAAAACGTCGCATTTTGTTGCAAATGTAATGTTGGCGTAATGTATCTGCGAGGCAAGCGTCGTTAGCATCACCAGATGGTCGGCCCTTCCCCATTCCCAACAAGAAACGTGAAACGCATCCTCATCGTGAAAGTGACGTCGCTAGGCGACGTCGTCCAGACGCTGCCTGTCGTCGCGGACCTCCACCGTGCCTTTCCTGGCGTGACGGTCGATTGGGCCGTCGACGAGTCGTGCGCGGAGGTCGTGCGCTGGCACCCGGGCGTGAGCAAGGTGCTCTGCGCGCCGCTGCGGCGGTTCAAGAAGCTCCGGAACGGCGGCGACCTGAAGGCGATCTCCGCGTCGATCGGCGCGCTGCGCGCGCACCGCTACGATGCGGTCATCGATCTGCACGGAGTCTACAAGAGCGCGATCATCTCGGCGCTCGCGCGCGCCGCGCGCCGCGTCGGCTATCAGACGCAGGATCTGGGCGAGACGGGCGCCCGCTTCGCATACTCGCATCGCTTCGGCCCGCGGCCGGACTGCGACGCGTGGCACGGGATGCGCGTGAGCGCCGGCGAGGCGCTGGGTTATGTCCCCGAAGGCATCGCCGCGTACGGGATCGTCCCGCCGCAGGATGCGAGCCTGCCGCCCGCGGTGACCGACGGCGCGCCGTTCATGCTGCTGTTTCACGCGACGTCCAATCCGGACAAGCAATGGCCCGCCGACCACTGGGCCGCGCTGGCTACGCGGATGATGGCGCGCGGCGTGCGCGTGCTGGTGCCGTGGGGATCGGCAGCCGAACACGACGATGCGCAGGACATTGCCACGCGCGCGCCGGGTGCCATCGTGCTGCCCGCGATGTCGGTGCGCGAACTGGGCGCGGCCATCGGCCGGGCTGCGCTCGTGGTGGGGGTCGATACCGGGTTTGTGCACATGGCGCACGCGCTGCAGCGGCCGACCGTGATGATTTTCGTCGCGACGTCGCGCCACCATTGCGGCATCGGCGGCGCGCCGAATGCGCTGTCGATCGGCGAACCGGGCGCGCCGCCGTCGGTTGCGCAGGCACTCGACGCGATCGATGCGGTCGGGCCGGCCTATGGCGCGCTGCGTGATCGGCTGACGGCTTAGGGCCCGCGCAAGCCGCCATGAGCGTGAATCGGCCTCAGGGAAGCGGGGCCAGGCGTTCAGGCGAGCAGTGCTTCGACCGTGACCACCGCGGCGATGGCGGCCAGGTTCGCGAGAAGCGCCTCGAACAGGAGGCCGCGCCAGGTTTTCGGCCGGAAGCGCGCCGCGAGCAGCAGGGCGCCACCCAGCGCGAGCGCCAGGATCAGGACGAGGTCGGCGTTGCCGAGGTGGAGGTTCATCGCGGCGGCTCCTTCAGGGAGGAATCCGGGGGCGCGCGGTGGCGCCCCCGGATCGAGTATAGGCAGCGCCGCCCGCCGCACAACCCGGGGCGCCCCCAAGGCTCAGACGAGCGATGCGTCGCGGGTTTCGCGCATCAGCAGCACGCCGATCAGGCTGATCGCCGCCGCGACCGACACGTAGCCGCCGACCCACGACAGGCCGCCGCGCGCGGCGAGCAGCTGCGCGATGTACGGCGCGATCGACGCGCCGAGAATCCCGCCGAGGTTGTACGCGACGCCCGCGCCCGTATAGCGGACGTTGGTCGGGAACAACTCGGGCAGCAGCGCGCCCATCGGCGCGAACGTCACGCCCATCAGGAACAGCTCGATGGTCAGGAACAGCGCGACGAGCGGCATCGAGCCGCTGCCGAGCAGCGGTTCCATCGCGAAGCCGGACAACAGCGCGGCGATCGCGCCGACGATCAGCACCGGCTTGCGGCCGAAGCGATCCGACGCCCACGCCGACAGCGGCGTCGCGAGCCCCATGAACACGACCGCGAAGCACAGCAGGCCCAGGAAGCTCTGGCGCGGAATATGCAGCGCCGACACGCCGTAGGACAGCGAGAACACCGTCGAGATATAGAACAGCGTGTAGCAGACCACCATCGCGAGCGCGCCGAGCAGGGTCGGCTGCCAGTGTTGCGAGACGAGTGTCGCGACCGGCACGCGCACGCGCTCGTTGCGGTCCAGGGCGGCCTGGAACGCCGGCGTTTCGGTGATCTTCAGCCGCACGTACAGGCCGAGTGCGACGAGCACCGCGCTGACGAGGAACGGGATGCGCCAGCCCCAGCTGCGGAATTGTTCGTCGGACAGCGACAGCACGAGCGCGAAGAACAGCCCGTTGGACATCAGGAAGCCGACCGACGGGCCCAGTTGCGGGAACATCCCGAACCAGCCGCGCTTGCCTTGCGGCGCGTGCTCGGTCGCGAGCAGTGCCGCGCCGCCCCATTCGCCGCCGAGGCCAATCCCCTGCCCGAAGCGCAGCACGCACAGCAGCACCGGTGCAAGTGCACCGATCGCGTCGTAGCCGGGCACGAAGCCGATGGCGGTGGTGGACACGCCCATCACGAGCAGCGACGCGACGAGCGTCGATTTGCGGCCGATGCGGTCGCCGAAGTGGCCGAACAGGAACGAGCCGATCGGCCGTGCGATGAACGCGATGCCGAACGTGACGAATGCGGACAGCGCCTGTGCGGTCGCGGAGCCGTGCGGGAAGAACACGGGACCGATGACGAGTGCCGCGGCGGTCGCGTACACGTAGAAGTCGTAGAACTCGATCGCGGTGCCGATGAAGCTCGCGAACACGATGCGCCGGTGGCTGACGGCGCCGGCCGAACCGGTTGCGTGTGCAACGGCCGGGGGAGATGCGGACATGGATGTCTCCGTTTTGTCGTTGGGGCGGTCGGCTGGGCGTGCGCTCGGGCAGGCGGACGCCTGCCGGGAGCGGCCGAGCGGATGGATGCGGCGGCGTGGACGCGCGCCGTGGCGCGCACGTCACCCGCCGGTCGGCGATGGAGACGGATAGGCCGCCGCCCGGTGCCGGCGTGGTCGGCTCGCATGCCGGGTGCGGCGCGCGAACGCGCGCGGGAGGATGGCCGCGCGATTGCGGAAAATTATAGCCAGCGCCGCAACATGGCGGCAATCGCACGCGGCGCGAGGTCAGTCGAGCGATTGCGCCTGTGCCGACGCGGTGCTTTGCAACTGGAAGTGGCCGTCATCGTTGAACAGCCAGCCTTCCATCATCTCGACCCGACCGTCGCCGTCGAGCAGTTTCGACGGCGGTGCCGGCAGCGGTGCCGAGCGGCGCAGCGACGCGAGCGCGAGCGCTTCCGCTTCGCTGTCGCCGTTGCTGCGATAGACCGATGCATTGACGAGGCGGCCGCCGCGATCGACCGTGAACGCGACGACGACGAGCGAGCGCAGCATCGCCTGCGGCGTCCCGTGCGATACGCCGGACGGATTGTGTTCGGCGACGCATTGCGCGACTTCCACGCGGTACTGGTCGCGATTCGCGCTGCGGATGACCGACGGAATCGTCAGGACCGAGCGTAGCGACGGGGGTGGCGTGATCGTGCAGGCAGCAAGCAACGAGGCGGTGACCAGCGCGGCGATACGCAGCCGGTCGACGCCCGGGCGGGGAAGAGGGGGCATGGGAGGAAAACCGGAGGGTGACTATAAAAAAATGATAGGCGTCCGGGCGCGATGTGATATCGGGAGAAACGCATAACGCGCGATGGCTGAAGATGACCAGGGCAGGCATGACGTATGCGCATGCGATTCGTGCGCCTGCGCGCAGCGTAGTGCAGGGCGGCGCGCGATCCGGCGCGCGATGCGAATTGAAATGCGGCACGAGCGCTTCGCGTGCGGCCGCGGCCGCACGGTCGGCCCGGTCAGTAGCCGTGCGTGACGAGCGACAGCACCGACAGGTCGGGATGCGTGCCGTCGATGATGCTCTTGCCGATGTGCACGGCTTCCTGAACTGCTTCGTCGACGCTCGCGAAGCTTTCCTCACCGTCCGCGTGGAAGGGCACCGCATGATCGGGCAGCGCGGGATTCACGCCCGGATGGCAGACATAGCCGGTGTAGGTGTAACGCGCGTCGCTGCCGGGAACGAGGGCCGGCACCACATGGATCTCGAAGCCTTCGTAATCGACGTGATCCGTCGCAGTCGACAGTTCGGTCATGGCGGTCTCCGTGTGCCGTACGCACGGATGGCGCGGGCGGCATCGAGTTGCGGCGGCGGTCGTGTCGCCGTGCTGATCGAATTCTAGGCGATGGCGGCCCGGCCCGTGAGGCCTGCGCGCATCGCCTGCGGCAATGTCGAGCGTGCCGTGTCGCGCATTACCGCGTGCAGCGCGCGTCCTTGCGCTGCACGACGAGGATCACGGGATACTTCTGGCCGTGCTCGAGTTCCACCGGCGCGACGACGGTCAGTGTCGCCGGGTCGGAATCGTCGTACACGCTGACCTGCTCGTTGCGGATGTAGGTCACGCCGGTGCAGTTCGATGCGCGCCCGTCGTCCGACACCTTGCACTGGATCTCGTTTTCCTTCAGGTAGTTGTACGGCGTCGGGCTCGCGAGATATTCGCGCAGGCTGCGCGGCGAGCCGCCGACGCCCTTCACGTACGCGATCGCGCACGACGGCGTTTGCGCGTCGGTGCCGGAGGCGGAATCGGCGGCCGCTGCGTGCGTGCCGATGGCGGCCAGCAAGGCGACAAGCGACGAGGCGATGAAGGGCTTCATGACGTGGGTTTCCCGTTTCGCGAATCGGAGCGCCGGATTGTAACGGCATCCGGCGCGACGTGTCGGCACGCGGGGCGGGCTCCGCGGGCGACGCGCCGCGGACAAACAAAAACCCCGTCGTTCGATGAATCGACGGGGTTTGGCGAACTTCCTGGCGGAAGCGGTGAGATTCGAACTCACGGACAGTTTCCCGTCGCCGGTTTTCAAGACCGGTGCCTTAAACCGCTCGGCCACGCTTCCACACGAGGCGGCATTGTAACCGAAATGTCGCCTCGTTCCGCCTCAATCGTCACGCAGGAACAATTCCTGCAGGTCGTTGAGGAAACGCTGGCCCAACGGTGTCGGCGCGATCTGCGCGAAATCGCGCGTGATCAGCCCGCGCCGCTCCGCTTCCTGGAGTGCCGGCTCGATGGTGCTGATCGGCAGGCCCGTGCGTTCGACGAAGCTGTGCACGGGGAAGCCCTCGACGAGCCGCAGCGTGTTCAGCATGAACTCGAACGGCAGGTCGCGCGCGCCGACTTCACGCTCTTCCTGCACCGGCGTGCCGGCCATCGCCTGTTCGATGAAGGTGGCCGGATGCTTGTAGCGTGCCTGCCGCAGGATCCGGTTCGGGAACGACAGCTTCGTGTGCGCACCCGCGCCGATCCCGAGATAGTCGCCGAAGCGCCAGTAGTTCAGGTTGTGCTTGCTCTGATGATTCGGCTTCGCGTACGCGGATACTTCGTAGCGTCCGTAACCGGCTTCCGCCGTGCGTTCGTGGATCCATTCCTGCATGTCGGCCGACGCGTCGTCGTCGGGCACCGCGGGCGGAAATTTCGCGAACAGCGTGTTCGGCTCGAGCGTCAGGTGATACAGCGACAGATGCGGCGGCGCGAACGACAGCGCGGTCTCGATGTCGGCCCGGCATTCGTCGAGCGTCTGGTTCGGCAGCGCGAACATCAGGTCGAGGTTGAAGTTGTCGAACGTCTTCGCGGCGATCTCGACGGCCGCGCGCGCCTGCGCGGTGTCGTGAATGCGGCCGAGCGCTTTCAGATGGCCTTCGTTGAAGCTCTGGATGCCAACCGACAGGCGGTTCACGCCGCTCGCGCGGAACTGCGCGAACTTCGCGGCCTCGAACGTGCCCGGGTTCGCCTCGAGCGTGATCTCGGCGTCGGCATCGAGCGGCAGCAGCGCGCGCACGTCGGACAGCAGCCGGTCGAGGCCGGCCGCGGACAGCAGGCTCGGCGTGCCGCCGCCGATGAACACCGTATGCACCTGCCGGCCCCAGACGAGCGGCAGCGCCTGCTCGAGATCGGCGCGCAGCGCATCGAGGTACTCGGTTTCCGGAAACCGCTCGCCTTTCCACTCGTGCGAGTTGAAATCGCAGTACGGGCACTTGCGCACGCACCACGGAAAATGCACGTACAGCGCGAGCGGCGGCAGCGACGTGAGCCGTACCTGCCCGGGCGACGTGAAGGTCGCGACGACGCGCGCGCCGGTTTCCGCCGCCTGGCTCATGCGGCCTCCGGCTGCGAATGCGTGACGAAGACGATCATGCTGGTTCCTCTGCGAGCCGCGCGAGCAGTGCCTTCAGCGCGAGCGCGCGATGGCTGTGGGTGTTCTTCACGGCTGGCTCGAGTTCGGCCGCCGTCGCGCCGAGCGACGGCAGGTGGAAATACGGGTCGTAGCCGAATCCATGCTCGCCGCGCGGCGTGTCGACGATCTCGCCCACCCAGCGGCCTTCGGCGAACAGCGGCTCTGGATCGTCCGCGTGGCGCACCAGCGTGAGCACGCAGCAATAGTATGCGCGCCGGTCGGCGATGCCGCGCAGCTGCTCGACGAGGTATGCATTGTTCGCCGCGTCGCCCTTGTCGCCGCCCGCGCGTTGCGCGTAGCGCGCCGAATAGACGCCCGGTGCGCCGCGCAGCGCGCGCACGCACAGGCCAGAATCGTCGGCGATCGCCGGCAGGCCGGTGAGCCGCGACGCGTGCCGCGCTTTCGTCAGCGCATTCTCGATGAACGTGCCGAACGGTTCTTCCGCCTCGGGCACGGCCAGGTCGCCCTGCGGCACGATCTCGATGCCGACCGTCGAGAACAGCGCGGTGAATTCGCGCAGCTTGCCGGCGTTGTTCGACGCGAGCACGATGCGCGACAGCGGCGCGAGGGTGCGATCGTCAGACATGGCTGGCGCCCAGCGCGTCCTTCTGCAGCTGCACGAGCTGGCCGATCCCGCTTTGCGCGAGGTCGAGCAGCGCGTTCATCTCGGCGCGCGAGAACGGCACGCCTTCGGCGGTGCCCTGGACTTCGACGAAGCCGCCGGCGCCCGTCATCACGACGTTCATGTCGGTGTCGCACTGCGAATCTTCCGCGTAGTCGAGATCGAGCACGGGCGCGCCTTGGTACACGCCGACCGAGATCGCGGCGACGTGGTCGGTGATCGGCGAGCGCGCGAGCTTGCCGGCCGCGATCAACTTCGACACGGCGTCGTGCGCGGCGACGAAGGCGCCGGTGATGCTCGCCGTGCGCGTGCCGCCGTCGGCCTGGATCACGTCGCAGTCGATGTGGATCGTGCGCGGGCCGAGCACCTCGAGATCGAACACCGCGCGCAGCGCGCGGCCGATCAGGCGCTGAATTTCCTGCGTACGGCCCGTCTGCTTGCCGCGCGCCGCTTCACGGTCGCTGCGCGTGTGCGTCGCGCGCGGCAGCATCCCGTATTCGGCCGTCAGCCAGCCTTGGCCGCGATCGCGCAGGAATTCGGGCACGCGTTCGGCGACGCTCGCGGTGCAGATCACCTTGGTATCGCCGAATTCGACGAGTACCGAGCCTTCGGCGTGTTTCGTGTAGTGGCGCGTGAGGGCGACCTTGCGCAGTTCGTCGGCGCGGCGGCCGCTCGGGCGGGACAGGGAAGACGTCATGGAGGAATCGTGGACGGAAGAGGAAACCCCGATTTTAGCGCCGAACGGCGGGCGTGCCCGGCGGGGTGGGGCGCAAAAATGGGATAATGCGCGCTTCCCGCCCCGCGCCTTGCAATGCGCCGGGCGCCTCGACATATTCCCGCCCGACAAGGGCACCCAGACGGCGAGACGAACCATGATCTACAGCATGACGGGCTATGCGAGCGCGACGCGCGAACTCGCGACGGCCACCGGCAACGGCGGCACCAGCGTGTCGGTCGAACTGCGCACCGTGAACTCGCGCTTCCTCGACCTGAACTTCCGCATGCCGGACGACGTGCGCGCGTGCGAACCCGCACTGCGCGAAATGCTGATGAACAAGCTGTCGCGCGGCAAGGTCGACGTGCGCATCAACCTGCAGCGCGGCGAGCAGAGCATCGGCGCGGGCGCGCTGAACCAGTCGGCGCTCGGCCAGCTTGCCGAACTCGAGCGCTCGGTGCTCGATGCGTTCCCGGGTGTCGGCCGCCTGCGCGCGGGCGAGATCCTGCGCTGGCCGGGCGTGCTCGCCGAAAGCGGCGTGTCGGCGGAAGCGATCCGCGACGCGGTGCTCGCATGCGGCAAGGAAGCGATCGGCGAACTCGTCGTCGTGCGTTCGCGCGAAGGCGCGCAGCTGGCGACGATGCTGCTGTCGAACGTCACCGAGATGGAAGCCATCGTCGCGCGCATCACGCCGCTCGTGCCGGAGCTGATCGCGAAGCATCAGCAGAAGATCGTCGAGCGGCTGCAGGAAGCGCTCGGCCTCGCGGCACCCGAAGGCAGCGCGGCGATCGTCACGCGCGAGGAAGCCGCGGAACGCATTCGTCAGGAAGTGACGATGTACGGCATCCGGATCGACATCGCGGAAGAGCTGTCGCGACTCACCGCGCACCTGAACGAAACGCGTCACGTGATCGAGAAGGGCGGCCGCGTCGGCAAGCGTCTCGACTTCATGATGCAGGAACTGAATCGAGAAGCAAACACGCTCGGCTCGAAGGCGGCGGCGAAGGAACTGGCCGACGCATCGATGGCGCTCAAGCTGTTGATCGAGCAGATGCGTGAGCAAGTGCAAAACCTGGAGTAAAGCAACATGACCGAATCCCACCGCGACGGCCACACGTCGCATGCGCTGCACGGCGGCGTCTATCCCGGCAACCTGTTCATGGTCATCGCGCCGTCGGGCGCCGGCAAGTCGACGCTCGTGAACGCGCTGCTGTCGAAGGACAGCGACATCTGCCTGTCGATTTCGTACACGACGCGCAAGCCGCGCCCGGGCGAGCAGGACGGTCAGCACTACCACTTCACGACCGTCGAGGATTTTCGCGCGCGCCACGCCGCGCACGAATTCCTCGAAAGCGCGGAAGTGCACGGCAACTACTACGGCACGTCGCGCGTCTGGATCGAGGAGCAGATGGCGATCGGTCACGACGTGCTGCTCGAGATCGACTGGCAGGGTGCGCAGCAGGTGAAGAAGCAGTTCCGCAACGCGGTCGGCATCTTCATTCTGCCGCCGTCGCTCGATGCGCTCGAGGAGCGGCTGAAGAAGCGCGGGCAGGACGAGCCGAACGTGATCACGCGACGCCTGCTCGCCGCGGGCAGCGAGATGGCGCACGCGTCCGAAGCGGAATACGTCGTGATCAACGAGAATTTCGATCGTGCGCTGGCCGAGCTCGAATGCATCGTCGCGGCGACGCGCCTGCGCTTTGCTTCGCAGTACGCGCGACACGCCGAGCTGTTCATCGAGCTCGGCATCCATTTGCCCCACGCGGAATGACGCGGGGGTAGAGGGACATAAGGTAGAATAGGGACTATATTCAGAAGGAATTACCAACATGGCTCGCATTACCGTCGAAGACTGCCTGAAGCAAATCCCCAACCGCTTCGAACTGGCGCTCGCCGCCACCTATCGCGCGCGGCAGCTCGCGCAAGGCCATACGCCGAAGATCGAGAGCCGCGACAAGCCGACCGTCGTCGCGCTGCGCGAGATCGCCGCCGGCCAGGTCGGCGTCGAGATGCTGAAGAAGGTGCCGGTGTAACGCGCATCCGGCCCGTTCCAGCCATGTAGTCCACGCGCGCAACGACTCGACCTGGAGGCGAATATGAGCACCACCCCATCGTCCGCCTCCGCGGATTCGACCACCGAAGCCACGGCCCAGTCGCCTGCGCGCCAGTACATCGACGCGGTCCTCGAACAGTCCTTCCGGCATCTGTTCGGGCCGACCGCCACACCGGAGCAGCCGCGCAAGCATGGCGTCGTTTCGATCGCGAAACTGACGGCCGCGCTTGCCGAGTATCTTCCTCCGGAAGAAATCAAGGAGGTCAAGGCGGCGTTCCACTTCAGCGACGAAGCCCACCTCGGTCAATATCGCCAGAGCGGCGAACCCTACATCACCCATCCCGTCGCCGTCGCGGAAATCTGCGCCGGCTGGAAGCTCGACGCGCAAGCCGTGATGGCAGCGCTGCTGCACGACGTGATGGAAGACCAGGGCGTGACCAAGAGCGAGCTGGCCGAACGGTTCGGCCCGAAGGTCGCCGAACTGGTCGACGGCCTGTCGAAGCTCGACAAGATGGAGTTCCGCAGCCGCGAGGAAGCGCAGGCGGAAAACTTCCGCAAGATGCTGCTCGCGATGGCGCGCGACGTGCGGGTCATCCTCGTCAAGCTTGCCGACCGTCTGCACAACATGCGCACGCTCGGCGCGGTGCCGATGGAAAAGCGCCGCCGCGTCGCCCGCGAGACGCTCGACATCTATGCGCCGATCGCGCACCGCCTCGGGTTGAACAACACGTATCGCGAACTGCAGGACATGAGCTTCGCGAACTTCAACCCGCATCGCTACGCGACGCTCGAGAAGGCCGTGAAGGCCGCGCGCGGCAACCGCCGCGAAGTGATCGGCAAGATCCTCGAGGCGGCACAGCGCGCGATGGGCGATGCGAAGCTCGACGCCGAGATCACCGGCCGCGAAAAGACGATCTACAGCATCTATCGCAAGATGCGCGACAAGCAGCTGTCGTTCTCGCAGGTGCTCGACGTGTACGGCTTTCGCGTCGTCGTCGAGAGCCCGCTCGACTGCTACACGTGCATCGGCGCGCTGCACGCGCTGTACAAGCCCGTGCCCGGGAAGTTCAAGGACTACATTGCGATCCCGAAGATCAACGGCTATCAGTCGCTGCACACGACGCTCGTCGGCCCGTTCGGCGCGCCGATCGAGTTCCAGGTGCGCACGAGGAAGATGCACGAGATCGCCGAGGCCGGCGTGGCCGCGCACTGGCTGTACAAGAACGGCGGCGCGGATCTGAACGACGTGCAGAAGCGCGCGCACCAGTGGCTGAAGTCGCTGCTCGACATCCAGAGCGAGGCCGGCGATTCGAGCGAATTCCTCGAGCACGTGAAGATCGACCTGTTCCCGGACGCGGTCTATGTGTTCACGCCGAAGTCGAAGATCATGGCGCTGCCGCGCGGCGCGACGGCGCTCGATTTCGCGTATTCGATCCACAGCGATCTCGGCAACCAGTGCGTGGCCGTGAAGATCAACAACGAGTTGCTGCCGCTGCGTACTGAGTTGAAGAGCGGCGACATCGTCGAGGTGATCACCGCGCCGTATTCGAAGCCGAACCCCGCGTGGCTCGGTTTCGTCCGTACCGGCAAGGCGCGTTCGGCGATTCGTCACTACCTGAAGACGATGCGCCTGAACGAGTCGGTGCAGCTCGGCGAGCGGCTCGTCGACCAGAGCCTGAAGGGTTACGGGTTCGCGCTGGCCGACGTGGGGCCCGAGGTCTGGGAGAAGCTCGTCCAGTGGACCGGCAACAAGAGCCGCCAGGAAATCTTCGCGGATATCGGCCTCGGCCGCCGCGTCGCCGCCGTGATGGCCAAGCGCATCGAGGTGCTGATGAGCGGCCGCGATGCGGACGACGATCTGCCGAAGTCCGAGCGGCATCCCGCGCACAATGCGCCGCCGGTCGTGATTACCGGCACCGAAGGGATGTCCGTGCAGCTGTCGGCATGCTGTCGGCCAATTCCGGGCGATGCGATCATGGGCTATATCGGTATCGGCCTCGGGATGGCGATTCATACGACCGATTGCCGGGTCGCGCAGCGCATCCATCGCCGCGATCCGGGCCGCTGGATCGACGTCGAATGGGCGCCGCAGCCGGGTCGTCTGTTCGACGTCGCGGTGAAGGCGCTCGTGAAGAACACGAAGGGCATCTTCGCGCGTGTCGCGGCGGACATCACGTCGGCCGACGCGAACATCGTGCACATCGCGATGGATGAGGATCTGACGCACGAATCGACGGTGCTGCGCTTCGTGATCCAGGTCAGCGATCGCGTGCATCTCGCGAACGTGATGCGCCGCGTGCGGACCAATCCGGACGTGATGCGGATCATGCGCGAGCGTTCGACCGACGATAGCGTGCATGCGCGTCACGACGGCGGCATGCGCATCGAGCGCGAGCGGCAGGATTACTGACGCGCGCGCTGGTTCGCGCGAATGCGACGGCGGCCACGGGCCGCCATTTTCATATGTGCTGCGGATCAGGCGATGTTGTGCGGTGGCAACCGGGCTCGGGTCGAGCGGGGTGGTGGCCCAAGAAGAGGGGGCGGAAAAGAAAAAAGGGCCTTCCCGGAGGAAGGCCCTTCTGAGGTGGCGCGGCTGGCAGGATTCGAACCCACGACCCCTTGGTTCGTAGCCAAGTACTCTATCCAACTGAGCTACAGCCGCACGCAAAAACAAAACACTACAACTTCGAACTGAAAGGGCCTTCGGTTGGGAAGGCCCTCGAAAAAGGTGGCGCGGCTGGCAGGATTCGAACCCACGACCCCTTGGTTCGTAGCCAAGTACTCTATCCAACTGAGCTACAGCCGCACGCAGAAGCGGAAGTATAGCAGGGTTGCATAAAAAGGGAAGCCTTATTCGCAAAAAATGTCGCACGATCTTGCGCGGCCGGCTTCGTGTACCCTTGAAGCATCAGTCATCCATGTGTTGAATCCGCATCATGAACAAGGCATTTGTCAAAGAGTCGGACGGCGACGACGACGATCTCGACCCGAGTCAACCCGCGATTCCAGCGGGTTCGAAGAACTACATCACCCCGGCCGGCCACAAGCGGCTCAGGGACGAACTCCTGAACCTGATCGACGTCGAGCGTCCCGAGGTCGTCCGGCTCGTGTCGTGGGCCGCGTCGAACGGCGACCGGTCGGAAAACGGCGACTACATCTACGGCAAGCGGCGGTTGCGCGAGATCGACCGCCGGATCCGCTTCCTGACGAAGCGGCTCGATCTTGCCGAAGTCGTTGACGCGAGCCGGCAGGAGAACGTCGACCAGGTGTTCTTCGGCGCGACGGTCGATTACGCGACGCCGGACGGCGAGGATCACACCGTTACCATCGTCGGAATCGACGAGGTCGATCTCGATCGCGGTTGCGTCAGCTGGATCTCGCCGGTTGCGCGGGCGCTCATCAAGGCGAAGATCGGCGATACCGTCACGCTGATGACGCCGGCCGGTCCCCAGCCGATCGACGTGCTCGACGTTCGCTACCCGGCATCGGGCAGCGCGTGAGCACCGGGCGGCGGATCCGCGCAGCGCGTCGCTGAAACGAACGAGTGCCCCGGGTGGGGCGCTTCGTCATGACGGTCCGGGCCGAACGGCCTCAAGCGCATCGCTCAGAAGCGGTGGCGCATGCCGGCCGTGACGGCGATCTGCTTGTTCGTGGACGACGCGGTGCCGAGCCCGTTGATATTCGCGCCGATCGCCAGGCCGTCCGAATTGACCCGCTGGTATTCGCCCTGCAGGTACAGGTCGGTGCGCTTGGACAGCGCATAATCGGCCTGCAGGTTGAACTGGTGCCAGCTCGGCGTCTGGCCGTCGAGACGGCTGTCGGTGTACGTGTACGAGCCCGCGAGCGAGAACGCCGGCGTCAGCGCGTAGCGGCCGTTCACTTCGTAATTGTTGAAGCGCGTGCCGCCGGCGAGCGGGATGCCGCCCGATACGCCCGACTGCCCGGCGCTGATCCTGGCCGAATCGGTCAGGCGCGTCTGCGTGAACACGAAGCCGGCCGTCGCGGGCCCGAACGTGTAGTTGAGGCCCGCGCCCCAAGTGCGCTGACGGCTGGCCGCGAATGTCCAGTCGCCGGCCACCGCGCCGGGGTCGCTCACCGCGAGCGCAAGCGCGTTGATGTTGTTGTTCAATTGCATGTACGCGGCCGCGACGTTGAAGCCCAGGTAGCTGTACGACGCGCCCACGCTGTACGCGCGGTTGTTCGAGAAATCGCTGGAATTCGAGAAGCCGTACAACGCGCCGAACTTCAGGCCGCCGTAGTTCGCACTCTGGTACTTGACCGAGTTATTGATCCGGAACGAGTTGTTCAGGTTGTCGTTGTCGAACGGGTGCGCGAACTGCGTGCCGCCGTACTGGGTGCCGGTCAGCGACAGCGGGCCGAGGAAATCGACGACGCTGTCGTACTGGCGGCCGAGCGTGAGCGAGCCATAACTCTCATGCGCGAGCCCGACGAACGCCTGGCGGCCGAATTCGCGGCCGTTCTGCTTCAGCGAGCCGTTGTTGATGCCGAAACCGTTTTCCAGCGTGAAGATCGCCTTCAGTCCGCCGCCGAGATCCTCGGTGCCGCGCAGGCCCCAGCGACTGCCGTTGATCGAGCCGCTCGTCTCCTGCCATGCGCTGTGACCACCCTGGTTGTTCGTATAGGTGATGCCGGCATCGATCAGGCCGTACAGCGTGACGCTGCTTTGCGCATGGGCGCCGGTGGCATACACGCCCGCCAATGCGGCGACGATCAGGGTCTTTTTCATGATCTGTCTCCAAACAGGATGAGGTCGATCGAACCTGCTGCGGGCATCGGCGGCGTCGCAAGTCGGCGACGCCGTGCGCGTGGGGCGCGGCACCCTCGTCGGATATCCATTTGCAGTGTACGGATCGGTCCGGCCGCAAAAGAGAACTGCTTCCTGCAATACTGTATTTTGAATTTCGCAAGAATTAGCGCATGCGCCGAGAGCCCCGGCCATCAAGACTTTGCGGCAGCGCAGCAGGCGGAAAGGTGATCAGGACTGCATATCGGGTGTCGCGGGCGTTGCGCGATCGCGACAGGCGATCAATGACGGGCGAGGGGCGGCCTAGCGCGATTATTGACACATCGGCAATAGAGGTTTGTGTGGAGCATGGATAATGAAAGGATGTTCTCTCGCTATACTGCGATCTCTGCTTTCCGAAGCAGACTTTTTCGTTGACGGAAAAGATCTCCAAACCTTTGTCGGCGCGACTTCCCAGTCGCGCTTTTTTTCGCCCTGTCTTACCGATCCCTACTGCGGGTGCGAGCGCCGCTTGCGCCTGCCTGTCGGCTGCGAGTCGTCGGCTTCGGCCTGCGGCGGCGTGTACGTCCAGTCTTCCATCACGTAGTGACGGGCGTCCAGCGGTGACGCCAGCAGGTTCTGCCAATGATCGCCGTGCCAGGTCGGGTCGAACTCCGTGTCGCACGGCGCTTCACGGGACTCGGCCAGCGCACGGGACTTGCGGCGTACGCGTGCGAGCCGGCTCGCGAAGCGCTTGATTCCGTCCAGCAACATGGCCTTCTCCTTCCATTGCCTTGCACCAGCATCGCAACGTCCCTCGTTTTCCGCAACCCGGAAAAAACCCGAGGAATTTACCGACTCGATTCGTCCCCGGTATGTTTTTCACGGTTTCGATTATTGGTGATCCGATCCCGGTAATAATGACAGGTTTTTGATTCAAATCAATTAATAAAAGACGATGGTGTACCGATTCCAGTGCTATTGACGTTTTTTTGATAAAGAAGGCGTTCAAAATTCCCTTGACGCACCCGGATTGTCCAATTTATAAAGTCAGCACTCCGTCCCCGGGCGGAGCGCTGGGGGGAGTATCGGCGCGCCGTTGCGGGATTTCGGGAAGCGGCTATAACAGTAGCTTTTTTGATCTAAACGAGTGGGGAACGAAGGTATGGATACCGGTATCGTAAAATGGTTTAACGATGCTAAAGGTTTCGGTTTTATTACGTCCGACAATGGTGGCGAAGATTTGTTTGCGCACTTTTCCGAAATCCGGATGGACGGCTTCAAAACGCTGAAGGAAAACCAGCGCGTTTCCTTTGACGTGAAAGTCGGGCCGAAAGGCAAGCAGGCAGCGAATATCCAGGCGGTCTGACGCGCCACGCATTGCCGATCACGTCCGGCCCCCGCATCGCGGGGGCCTTTTGCTTTTGAGGGCACGAAAACCGGCGGCCTGCGAATCGACTCCGGTTCGGACTGGTCGCGAACACGCCTGCCGGTGCATACTCACGAAAGCATCGTTTCCCCTGTCTTTTCATGTCCGATTCTCGTCCGTCCGATCCCGCCTGCGAACAGCCGCTCGTCTTCGTCGACCTTGAAACCACCGGTGGCTCGCCCGCCGAGCATCGCATCACTGAAATCGGCGTGGTCGAAATCGGTCCGCTCGGCGCATCGACATGGACGACACTGGTCAATCCGGGGCAGTCGATTCCGCCGTTCATCCAGCAACTGACGGGCATTTCGGATGAGATGGTGCGCGACGCGCCGTCGTTTGCGTCGCTCGCGCCCGCGCTGTTCGAGCGACTCGACGGCAAGCTGTTCGTCGCGCACAACGCGAGCTTCGACCGGGGCTTCCTGCGTGCCGAATTCGAGCGCGCCGGCATCGCGTTCAATCCGGACGTGCTGTGCACGGTGCGCCTGTCGCGCGCGCTGTTTCCGCGCGAGGCGCGGCACGGACTCGATGCGCTGATCGAGCGGCATGGCCTCGTTCCAGCTGCACGTCACCGGGCACTCGCGGATGCCGATCTCATTTGGCAGTTCTGGCGGCAATTGCACGAGATCGTGCCGCTCGAGCGTCTGCGCGACCAGATTGCGCGCACGACGCGCCACTTCCGTCTCGCGGGTGGCATGACCGAAGCGTGGCTCGATACCGCGCCGGCCGGCTGCGGCGCGTACGTGTTGTTCGGGGAGGGCGACGCAGCGCTGTATGTCGGCCGCAGCGTGCGCGTGCGGCAGCGCTTGCGCGCGCTGCTGACCGGCGAGCGGCGCTCGTCGAAGGAAATGCGGATTGCGCAGCAGGTACGGCGAGTCGAATGGCGTGAGACCGGCAACGAACTGGGCGCAATGCTTGCCGAAGCGCAGTGGATCGCCCAACTGCGTCCGTCGTACAACCGGCGTCCCGCAGCCGATAACGTCCGTGCGGGCAATGCGCCCTGGCCGTTCGACGGCGCGGTTGCGTTCGAGGCGAGCGGCGAGCGCCGCCTGTTTCACGTGATCGACGGCTGGCGTTACCTCGGTGCGGCGGAGTCGCTCGACGCGGCCGTGCGGCTCGTGGCCGACGGCGCGGACGGCGCGTTCGAACCCCATACCCATCGTCTGCTGCAGACGCATCTCGCGCGCGGCCTGCAACTGATTCCGCTCGCGGCACTCACGCCTGCCGATTGAGCACCGCAGGCTGCAGCGCGCAATGCAATGGCCGTCAGCCGTCAGCCGATCGCGCTGGCACCGCCGGCGGAGCAGACGTGCGACAGCGCTGTGCCGAGCGCCTGCGTCTGGGTGGAATCGTGGCGAGTGAGCGACTTCCAGTTCGCGATGCTGCGTGCCAGCCGCGCCTGGCAATCGGGTGCGTCGCGCAGCGGTGCGACTTGCGCGAGGCCCGTCAGCATCTTTTGCGTGAGCTGGTCGAGCGCCGGCCGCGTGCTGGTCGCGAGGTCGGGCGGCACGCCTTCCGGCGGCCGCGTCGCGCGCCACTTTGCAAACAGCGCGTTCTGCACGTCCTTGCTCGCGGCGATCTGATCCTCGAAGAACGTGCGCGCGAACACCGGATCCACACCGGACTGTGCGGCGCGCTTCTCCAGCGATGCGAGCAGTGCCGCTTCGCGCGGCCGGTCCTCGATCTCCTTGTGGTTCGCCCATTTCCATCGCGCGACGGGTTCGGCAAGCGCGAGCCGCTGCGACGCGAGTGCGACGAGATTGGTGAGCGCGGTGTCGTCGCCGTCGGCGCGTGCGATGTGCGGTGACGAAAAAAGGGCGACGCCGAGCGTGGCGATAGCGACGCTGGCACGAATGGCTTGTTTCATCGGAGCGATCGGAAGAGGGGAGAGCCGGGCCGGCCGGGGGAAAACCAGAAGGATAGACGAAGACGGTCGCGCGGCGAAACGACGCGACAGAAGAATCAGCGGATGAACTGATCCGGCACCGTCAGGCCGTTGCAGCCCGGGTGCGTAGCGATCTGCGCCGAAAACGCAGCGATGAACCGCACGATATCGATCGACACGTGGCGGTTACAGAACGGAACGTAGGTTCACTTCGGCGAGTACAGCTTGTGCTGCTCGTCGAAGAATGCCCGCACGTGCTCGGGCAATTCGGCGAGGAATTCCACGCCGACGGGTTCCGGATCCGGGCTCATCACTTGCTCGGGCGGCGGCATGCGAGTTGGTCTTTCGTCCATGGTCATTTCTCCAGCAGGTTCAATAATTATCAACCTCGCGCTCGGCTTTATGCCAGTGGCGAATCGTTAGATTTTGTCTCTGTTGTATTAACGGCACATGCGCTGCTGCGCGCCGTGCGATGCCGGCTATCACACCCCGCGCGATCGGCAACAATCAGGCCGCTTGCTATACTTGCGCGCACTTTTTCCTGGACCGCGATGAAACGAACGACGCGATGGATCGGCCTCGTATGGCTGGCGCTCGTACTGAACGTACTGTCGCCCGTCGTCGGCTACGCGCGTCTCGCATCGAGCAGTTCCGGCGCGCTCACGCTCGAGTTGTGCAGTGCGGCAGGCGCCCGCCAGGTCGTCCTCGCGCCGTCGGGCGACGACCGCGGCACGTCGTCGTTCGACCATGCCGGCGTGCCGCACTGCGTGTACTGCCCCGGCTTCGCGGCGAACGCCGCGCTCGGCGCGAGCCTGCCCGCGTTGCCGGGTTTCGTGCGCGCGTTCGCGTACCGGGCGGCTGCTCCGGCCGTTCCCGATTTTCCCCGCAGGGGCATCCGTCTCGCGCAGCCGCGCGGTCCGCCTGAAAACGTCCCGATCTGATTGATATCGTCCGCGCGCCCCGGTGGCGCGTGTGCCGTCCGCGGCCCGGTCCGCGCGCCGCGCCGTCTGCGCGCGGCGCGTCGGCTCGCGTCCGGCGGCGTCCGGTCACGTTTTCAGGAATTCATCCATGTCGTTCACCTTCGCCGCGCGGCCGTCGCGCGGCCGGCTCGCGCTTGCCTGCGCGGCCGCCTTTGCCTGGCCGACCGCACAGGCGGCCCCGATCGATGGCGCATCCGCCGACCCGGTGCACGGCGGCTCGGACAACCCGGCCGGCCGTGCCTCACCGGTCGTCGCGGTCGCCGCGGCCGCATCTGCGGGCGACACGCTGACCGCCGTCAGCGTCACCGCCCAGCGGCAAGCCGTCGATCCGGATACGCCGGCCGTCGTCGAGTCGATCACGCGCGAGCAGATCGACGCGCACACCAACGTGACCACCGAGGACGCACTGAAGTACGCGCCCAACCTGATGGTTCGCAAGCGCTACATCGGCGACCGCAACAGCGTGTTCGCCGGCCGCGACTTCAACGAACTGCAGAGCGCGCGCGGGCTCGTGTACGCCGACGGCCTGCTGCTGTCGAACCTGCTCGGCTCGAGCTATGCGTACCCGCCGCGCTGGTCGCTGATCGCGCCCGACGATATCGCGCGCGTCGACGTGCTGTATGGCCCCTTCTCCGCGCTGTATCCCGGCAACGCGATCGGCTCGACCGTGCTGCTGACGACGCGGCGCCCCGACAAGCTCGAGGCGTCGCTGTCGACACAGTTCTTCACGCAGCGCTATCACGACGGCTACGGGTTCGCGGACAGCTTCGGCGGCAACCACCAGACCGCGCGGATCGCGAACCGCGTCGGCAAATTCTGGTTCTCGCTATCGCTCGATCGGCTGGAGAACGACGGTCAGCCGATGCAGTATGCGAGCCCCAATTCCGCCCACAACCCGCGGCTCGGTACCGCGGTGCCCGTGACGGGTGCGGCAACCGACATCGGACCGAACGGCAAGCCGCGCAAGATCGTCGGCGCGCAGAACATCGAACGGACCGAGCAGCTCAACGAGACGGTCCGAATGGGCTATGCGTTCACGGACCGCCTCGACGCGACGCTGACGCTCGGGCACTGGGAAAACCATTTCCGGCAGCACGGCGAAACCTTCCTGCGCGACGCGGCCGGCAATCCCGTCTACGGCGGCAACGTGTCGATCGGCGGGCAGAACATGACGGTCGCGCCGAGCGCGTTCGCGCCGCAGCGCGGCGAGCAGGAGAACTGGCTGTACGCGCTCGGTCTGAACGGCCGGCTCGATTCGGGCTGGCGGCTGTCGGGCGTGGTGTCCGCGTACGACGTGTCGCGCGACGTGCTGCGCGCGGCATCGACCGCGCAGGGCGGGGCGGGCACGCTGTTCCAGGGTGACGGCACGGGCTGGCGCACGTTCGACCTGAAGGCCGAGGCGCCGGAAGTGAAGGGCCACACGTTCACGTTCGGCTATCACTACGACAACTATTTCCTGCGCAACGTCGCGTACAACACGGCCGACTGGCTGGCCGGGCCGACCACGTCGCTCGCGAGCATCTACCGGGGCGACACGCGCACGCAGGCGCTGTTCGCGCAGGACGCGTGGCGTTTCGCGCCGGGCTGGCTCGCGACCCTCGGCTTGCGCTACGAGCGCTGGGATGCGTACGGCGGTGCGCTCGGCAACGCGAACGGCACGCTCGGCTACGCGGACCGCGGCGCGAATGCGCTGTCGCCGAAAGTCGCGCTGCAGTGGGACGCGACGGACGTATGGCGTTTCCGGCTGTCGTTCGCGACCGGCACGCGCTTCCCGACGGTCGGCGAGCTGTTCCAGGGCACGATCTCGAACAACGCGATCGTCAACAACAACCCGAACCTGCGGCCGGAAAAGGCGATCGACTGGGATTTCACGGCCGAGCGCGACGTGGACGTCGGCGTCGTGCGCGCGAGCGTGTTCCAGAGCGACCTGCGCGATTCGATCTACAGCCAGACGACGGTGTCGGGCGCGTCGACCGTCACCAACGTCTCGAACGTCGATCGCGTGCGCGTACGCGGCGTCGAGCTCGGATTCAGCGGCCAGAACGTCGGGCTGCGCGGGCTCGACATCGACGCGAACGTATCGGCGAGCAATGCGCAGATCCTGGTCGACGCCGCGAATCCGGCGTACGTCGGCTCGCGCTTTCCGCGCATCCCGCGCATGCGCGCGAACCTGCTCGCGTCGTACCGCTTCGACGAACACTGGCTCGCGAGCGTCGGCGTCCGTTACTCGGGCCGCCAGTTCAACACGCTCGACAACAGCGACTTGAATCCGGACGTGTACGGCGGCACGAGCATCTTCACCGTCGTCGACCTGAAGGCACGTTACCGGTTCGATCGTTACTGGACCGCGTCGGTCGGCGTCGACAACCTGACGGACCGCCGCTATTACGTGTTCCACCCGTATCCGGGCCGCACTTTCTTTGGAGAACTGAAATGGTCGCTGTGAAATCGTTCGCGGCAGGCTGCGCGCTGTGGCTCGCGGCGCTGTCGCCCGTCGGCGCGCACGACGCACCGAAAGCCGCCGATTCGCATGCGGCGCACATGAGCACGCAGGCCGCACCGGTGCAACAGAAAGAGCCGCTCGCGACCGGCGCGGCGTTCGGCGCGCGGCACCGGCTGTGGGTCGCATGGGTCGACGGCGCGCACGTCGTCGTCGCGCACTCGGACGACGCGGGCCGCACGCTGTCCGCGCCCGTGACCGTCAACGCGCTGCCCGAGCCGGTCTACACGAGCGCGGAGAATCGCCCGAAGATTGCGACGAGCCCGGACGGTCGCGCGGTGTACGTGTCGTGGTCGATGCCGCTCGATGCGCCGTACACAGGCATGGTGCGCTTCTCGCGTTCGCTCGACGGCGGCGCGACCTGGAGCGTGCCGGTCACCGTGCATCGCGACCGGCAGGCGATTACGCACCGCTTCGACATGATGGCCGTCGATCCGGCCGGCAACATCGCGATCGCGTGGATCGACAAGCGCGATCTCGTCGCGGCGAAGGCGGCGGAGCAGGCGTACGACGGCGCGGCCGTCTACTACGCGATGTCGCGCGACGGCGGCGCATCGTTCGAGCCCGAGCGCAAGGTGACCGACCACACGTGCGAATGCTGTCGCATCGCGATGGCGATCGATCCGGCCGGACACATCGAAGCCGTGTGGCGCAACGTGTTCCCTGGGCAGATCCGCGACCATGCGCTCGCGGTGTTGCCCGTGTCGGCGTCGGCGCCCGTCCTGCCGGTGCGTGCGACGTTCTCGAACTGGCATGTCGAGGCATGTCCCGAGCACGGGCCGGCGCTCGCGATCACGCCGGACGGCACGCGCCATCTTGCGTGGTTCGGCGTCGTCGACGGCCGCGCCGACGCGTTCTATTCGCGCATCGGCGCCGATGGCCGGCCGCGCGGCACGCCCTGGGCGTTCGGGGCGAATCCGGCGGTGCAGGCCGAGCAGGCATCGCATGCGGCGCTCGTCGCGCGCGGTGATGTCGTCTGGCTCGCATGGAAGGCGTTCGACGGCGACACGTTGCAGATCAAGCTGCGCCGCTCGGACGATCGCGGCGAGCACTGGTCGGCGCCGCGCGCGATCGCTTCGACGTCGGGCGCGAGCGACAACCCGCAACTGCTCGACGATGCGGGCCGTATCTATCTGTCGTGGCGTACGCGTAACGACGGCTACCGGCTGATTCCCGTGGAGGGTGCGCAATGAAACGGCTGGTGGTGTTGATCGGCGCCGTGCTTGCGAGCGTGCCCGCCTGGGCTGGCGAACTGCAGCCGCTGCGCGCGGCCGAGGTCGCGAAGGTGTACGCGACCGCGCACGAGCGGCCGCTCGCGGTCGCGATCTGGTCGCTCGATTGCGGATACTGCCGCGAGAACGCCGCGCATCTGGTTGCATGGCAGCGCCGGCATCCGGACGTGCAACTCGCGATGGTCTCGATGGACGCGTACGACGACAACGGTGCGGCAATTGCACAGGCGCTCGCGCAAATGAACCTGCCGCCGCAGGTCGCACAGTATGCGAACGCGGAGCCGATGCCCGAGCGTTTGCGGGCGGCGCTCGATGCGGGGTGGCGGGGAGAAATGCCGCGTACCGTATGGATCGGACGCGATGGCGCACGTGAAGCGCGCAGCGGATTGCTGACGACCGACGTGCTCGACGTCTGGTTGCAGCGCGGCAAGGACCGCTGAAACAGGGGGGGCGGCGCGCGGGCGATGCCGCGCGCCGCTTCGATGCAAAAACGGAAGCGCGCCCGAAGGCGCGCGAGAAGATCGTCAGGCCGCGCGCCTGAAAAGCCGGATCACGAACAGCAGGATCACGGCGCCGATGACCGCGACGATCACCGAACCGATGAAGCCGCTGCCGAGGCTGATGCCGAGCACCCCGGCCAGCCAGCCGCCGATCACCGCGCCGACGATACCGACGATGATGTCGACGATCAGGCCGAACCCGCCGCCCTTGACGAGCAAGCCCGCCAGCCAGCCGGCGATCGCGCCGATGATGAGCCACATAATCAAGCCATGAGTCATGGTGATCCTCTCCTTGTATTGAGTCGAAATGACCGGACGTCGGCTGTTTCGCCGCGAGCTGCATGAAGGCGGCATGCGACCTGCCGCGCCGCCCACGCAATGTAACGCGATAGACGGGTCGGAATCGTTAAGTAATGTTATGCACCCTTAAAGGGTTTTTCCAGGTGATTTGTCTGTCTACGAAATCAATCTGTAAGGAATGGCAGTGGCAGCACGGTGGTGCGTCATGCGTCACCGCCCGTGCGTCGGCATCGGTGCGTCCGTTTCGGGCAGACCGCCGCCGGCATCGGCAATCAGGCGGGCGACGGTCGTCGCATCGTCGATCGCCTCGATCGCCAGCAGCGCGAAGCGGGCGAGAAAGAGCGACGCATCGGTTTCGCCGATGCGGGTCATCGTGCGGCACAGGTCGGTGTAGAGGACGTCGCGCTCGGTGTCGGTCATCATGCGTTCTCCTGAAGATCGGTTGACGTGTGCGGGTGGAGCGCGCGTTCGAGTGCGGCGGTCAGGTCGCCGGCGCGTGCATCGTGCCAGCGGCCGAGCACGTGTCCGTCCGGACGCACGAGATAGACGGTGCCGTCGCGCGCACCGTACAGGTCGAACAGCCGGCCGTCGGCATCGTAGCCGACGCACCCCGGCTGTTGCGGTGCCGCGTGCCGCGCGAGCGTGACCAGCGCGAACGGTAGGCCGGCGTCGTGCAGGCGTTGCTCGAGATCGGCGAACGACGGATCGGGCGCACCGTCGCGTGTGAAGCGGAGCGCGGTGAAACGCGGACCGACGAGATCGGTCAGGTGGCCGCGCCGCACGTCGTCGGCGTTGCCGATGTTGCTCGACGCCTGCAGCATCAGCGGACATTCCGCGAGTACCATGCCGGGCGCCGGCCCGGCCGAAAACGTATCGCGCTCGTCCGCATTGAGCGGCGACGCCGTGTAGGCGATGGCCGATGTCTGGCGCGGATTGATCAGCGAACGCAACGCCGGATGCCGGAGCGC
Source organism: Burkholderia sp. Bp8998 (assembly GCF_003854235.1). Classification (NCBI taxonomy): domain Bacteria; kingdom Pseudomonadati; phylum Pseudomonadota; class Betaproteobacteria; order Burkholderiales; family Burkholderiaceae; genus Burkholderia; species Burkholderia sp. Bp8998. Next base: position 121,071 of record NZ_QTQF01000006.1, on the reverse strand, counting down.
GAGCGTAAGCACGGCCTTGCGCATCAGGTCGAACGCGAACGATGGCGGCGCCATGAACTCGGTGCTCTTGGTGCCGTAGCGCAGGTTTTCGTGCGTCGCGAACACGCGCTCGTCCGAATAGCTGTCGAGCAGCGTGTCCGATGCGAGGCCGCGAATCACGTACGCGAGTTTCCACGCGACATTGTCGGCGTCGTCGATGCCCGAATTCGCGCCGCGCACGCCGAAGATCGGCACGAGGTGCGCGGCGTCGCCGCAGAACAGCACGCGGCCGTACCGGTAGCGTTCGAGCGTCAGTGCGTTCGCCTTGTAGATCGTGATCCAGATCGGCGACCAGTCGCCGCGCTCGCCCATCATGTCGAGCAGGTTCTGCACGCGCGGGATCACGTTCTCGGGCTTCACGGCCGCTTCGGGGTCCTCGTCGTCGCGCAACTGGTAGTCGATCCGCCACACGTTGTCGGGCTGCTTGTGCACGAGCACCGTCGAGCCGGGGTTCGATGCCGGGTCGAAGTATGCGAGCCGCTCGGTCGGCCGATCGTTGTCGAGCGCGATGTCGACGATCACGTAGCGGCCTTCATAGCTGGTGCCCTGCAGCGACAGGCCGAGCGCATCGCGTATCGTGCTGCGCCCGCCATCGCTCGCGACGACCCAGTCGGCATCGAGTGCGTAGCCGCCGAGCGGCGTATCGACGTCGACGCGCACGCCGTCCGGGCGCCGCGTGACGCCCGCGACCTTCGCCTGCCAGCGGATCTCGATGAGTTCGGGGCGGCGCAGCGCGGCATCGAGCAGGAACTGCTCGATGTGATACTGCGCGAGGTTCACCATCGGCGGCAGCTTCTGGTTCTCGTCCTGCGGCATCGTGAAATGCAGCACTTCGTCGCGACGATAGAAACTGCGTCCGCCGCTCCACGGCAGTCCGACGCGCATGAAGCTGTCGAGCGCGCCGAGCCGCTCGATGATCTCGAGGCTGCGTCGCGAGATGCAGATCGCGCGGCTGCCGTGACAGACCGAATCGTCGGCTTCGAGCAGCACGCTGCGGATGCCGTGATTGGCGAGGCCGAGTGCGACGGCGAGGCCCACCGGCCCGCCGCCGACGATCGCGACGCGGTGCCGCTGCGTATCGACACCGTCGCTGTGGGGCGGCAGGTGCGCGCGATGGCGTGCGGCGACGAACGGATATGGCTTGAATTCGATGCCCATCGTTGGCTTCCAGGTTGCACTGATCGGACGCGCACGCTCGACGACGCGATGCGTGCGGGCGGTTGGATGCAGTATGGAAGCCGCGCCGGACGCCGCTGTCCCCATTCCGGGTACTGTGAGCGGCTGGCGGCGGGCCGGGATTTACCCCGACGCGCTCAGGATCGGCGCGCGCGGTTCAGGGTTGCAGGCACAGCGCAAACAGCTGGCGCTGGCTCGAGATGCCGAGGCGCCGGTACGCACGCTTCTGGTAGGTGACGACGCTCGAGGCCTTCACGCCGATCGTGTCGCCGATCTCCTGCGCGGTCTGGCCTTCGAGCACGCCGCGCAGCACGTCGAGTTCGCGCTTCGACAGTCCCGGGCATGCGCCGCGCAGCCGCGCGAGCATCAGTTGAGGGATGCCGATCCGCGTCGAGCCAGCGAGCGTGTAGTGATGCTGTGCAGCCTGCGCGATCAACGGTGCGAGCGTTTCGACGGCCGCGATCTCGCGCGGCTGGAACGCGCCGCCGCGGTGCGCACGATACAGGTTGATCGACAGCCAGGTCGAGTCGTTCGGCTGCATCAGCAATGCGAGGCGATCGGATACGTCCGGGCCGCGGTAGCAGGCCGCGCGATACGCATCGTGGCCGATCTCGTCGCCGGCCTGCTGATGCAGCAGCACGTCGCGGCGGTGCGTGCCGCGACCGGTGGTCGAGACGATCTTCTGGTTGCCGTCGAGGGCATAGAAATGTCGCGCGTAGGTGTCGGCGACATCGCGCAGGTAGCGGCCGCCGCGATGATCGGCGACCGACACGGTGCGCGGCCGGTTGCCGCACTCATACGCGAAGATCGTGCACTGCGTGATGCACAGCGCATCGTCGAACAGCTTCAGGATTTCCGCGGCGAACGCGTTCGGTTCGCTGCCGCCGATCGCGGCGACGAGACCGGTTGCGCGGGACACGTCCAGTTGCCCGCTGAGGTTCGGTCGCTCGAGACGCCAGGTGCGCATGATGCTCGGGGAGGGGCGGGTGGTTCGGCGATTGTAATCGGCGGCGTGCGGCGCGGGAGTCGGGAGATGCCCGCAAGCGGCGGACAATGACGGGGAGGGCGGGCGCACGATTTCGTGTATCGGAAACGTGGCCGGAAAAGAGAAAAGGCCTGATAAGCATCGCTTATCAGGCCTTTATATCTTGGTGCCGGAGATAGGAGTCGAACCTACGACCTTCGCATTACGAATGCGCTGCTCTACCAACTGAGCTACACCGGCAGCAGAGAAGTGAAATTATATGGTCAAATCCGAGATCTTGGCAATAGGTTTTGCGAATTTTTTTCAGCTTGCTGCTGCTGCTTCGCGAAACCCTCGATCCGGCGGATTCTCCGCTTTCACTTCACTGCGATGCAGCCTGTCAGGGCCACATCGCGAAGGCGCGATTGTACTGAGGTCTCGCACCTCCGTCTAGTGCTGCAGTGCAAATTTATTTGCCTTCGACGTGATAGCCGGTCACGCGCTCGACTTCGTTCTTCGAACCGAGGAACACCGGCACGCGCTGGTGCAGGCCGGTCGGCTGCACTTCCATGATGCGCTGCGTGCCCGTCGTCGCGGCCCCGCCTGCCTGTTCGACGATGAACGACATCGGGTTCGCTTCATACATCAGGCGCAGCTTGCCCGGACGATCGGGCGTGCGCTTGTCGGCCGGGTACATGAAGATGCCGCCGCGGTTCAGGATCCGGTGCACGTCAGCCACCATCGACGCGATCCAGCGCATGTTGAAGTTGTCGCCGCGCGGGCCTTCCTTGCCGGCGTTCAGCTCGTTGACGTAGCGCTGGACCGGTTCGTACCAGTGGCGTGCGTTCGATGCGTTGATCGCGTATTCGCGCGTATCGGCCGGGATTCGCATGTTGCTTTGCGTGAGCACCCACGAGCCGACTTCGCGATCGAGCGTGAAGCAGTTCACGCCGTTGCCGGTCGTCAGCACGAACACGGTTTGCGGGCCGTACACCGCGTAGCCGGCCGCGACCTGCTCCGTGCCCGGCTGCAGGAACGATTCCTCGGTGGCCAGCTTGCCGTCCGGGCAGCGCAGCACCGAGAAGATCGTGCCGATCGACACGTTCACGTCGATGTTCGACGAGCCGTCGAGCGGGTCGAACACGAGCAGGTATTCGCCGCGCGGGTAGTTCGCGGGGATCGGGAAGAACGTTTCCATTTCCTCCGACGCCATCGCGGCGAGGTTGCCGCCCCATTCGTTCGCGTCGAGCAGGATCTCGTTCGACAGGATGTCGAGCTTCTTCTGCACTTCGCCCTGGACGTTCTCGCTGCCGGCGGTACCGAGTGCATCGCCGAGCGCGCCCTTCGACACGTTGTAGCTGATCGCCTTGCACGCGCGGGCGACGACTTCGATCAGCAGGCGGAGGTCAGCGGGGAGGTTGTTGGTCTCACGCTGCTGCTCGATCAGGAACTTGGACAGCGTGGTGCGGCGGGCAATGGACATGACAGACTCCGAAAGGCCAAAGAATCCTTGAATTGCCGCAATTTTACCCGGCGCGCCTCCCGCCCCGCCGCCTTTTTTCGTCCGGTTACATGGTCGGGTGGCCAATTCGGCCGGCTCCGGCGTGCATGGCGCCGTGGATTGGCCTGCCGCGGCGGGAATGCCGGACGCTCGCACCCTTGTCCGGCTCCGACCCCGCCAACCTTCAGCCGATAAAAAAGCCGGCGCCGCAACGGGGCGGCGCCGGCTTCGTCGTGCGGACGCGCGACGCGAATCGCGCGCGTTACGTCATGCGAGCGCCTTCTCGACGATCTCGCGCACGTCACGCGATTTCGCGCCGGCGGCGACCTGCTCGAGCGCTTCGCGCATCCGGTCGCGCAGCGCCGGCGTGAAGCGGCGCCACAGTTCGAGCGAGCGGGCGAGGCGCGCGGCGACCTGCGGGTTGATCGCGTCGAGCGCGAGCACCTGTTCGGCCCAGAACGCGTAGCCCGAGCCGTCCGCCGCGTGGAATTGCGCCGGGTTCGCCGCGCAGAAGCTGAAGATCAGCGAGCGTGCGCGGTTCGGGTTCTTCAGGTTGAACGCGGGATGCGCCATCAGCGTGCGGACCTTCGCGAGCGTCGGCTGAGCGGACGTGCCGCGCTGCGCGGCCTGCATCGCGAACCACTTGTCGATCACGAGCGCTTCCTTCTCGAAGCGACGGTAGAAGTCGTCGAGCGCACGCGTGGCCGCGTCGTTCGCGCCCGACGCCGCGGCGGACAGCAGCGCGCCGAGCGCGGCGGCGCGATCGGTCATGTTGTTCGCGGCGTCGTACTGCGCGGTTGCGATGCGCACGGTGTCGGCCGGATCCTCGAGTTCGGCGAGATACGCGAGCGCGAGGTTCTTCAGCGCGCGGCGGCCGGATGCTTCGGGTGTCGGCTCGTACGCGCCCGGCGTCTGGTGCTGCTCATAGGCGGCGAGCCACTCGGCGCGCAGCGCGGTCGCAAGCCGGCGGCGCACGAACTGGCGCGCGCGATGCACGGCGGCCGGATCGGCTTCCGCCATCTGGTCGGCCAGATAGGTTTCCGACGGCAGCGTCAGTGCGAGTTCGCGGAACGCGGGCGACAGGTTTTCATCGGTCAGCACGCGGCGGAACGCGGCGACGAAATTCTCGCCGAGCGTGAGCGGCTCGTTCGCGGCGGCGCGCGCAGCGAGCGTCAGCAGCGCGCGTGTCGCGAGGCGCTGGCCGGCTTCCCAGCGGTTGAACGGGTCGCTGTCGTGCGCGAGCAGGAACGCGAGGTCGTCGTCGGTATAGTCGTACTCGACGATCACCGGTGCCGAGAAATTGCGCAGCAGCGACGGCAGCGGCTGTTCCGGCACGTCGACGAACGTGAAGGTCTGTTCGGTATCGGTGAAGTCGAGCACGCGCGTCGTGCCCGTGGCGGCGGCTTCGCCGTCGAGGCGCAACGGCAGGTCGCGGCCGTCGCGGCCGATCAGGCCGATCGCGAACGGAATCAGCAGCGGCCCCTGCTGCGTCTCGCGCGCGGCCGGCGACGCATCGCCGTAGCCTTGCGCAAGCGTGACCGTGTAGCGGCGCGCGGCCGCGTCGTAGGCGGTGCGCACCGACACGCGCGGCGTGCCGGCCTGGCTGTACCAGCGCTCGAATTGCGCGAGATCGCGCCCGTTCGCGTCGGCCATCGCGTGACGGAAGTCGTCGCACGTCACCGCGTGACCGTCGTGGCGCTTGAAGTACAGGTCCATCCCCTTGCGGAACCCGTCGCGGCCGAACAGCGTCTGGTACATCCGCACGACTTCCGAGCCTTTCTCGTAGACGGTCATCGTGTAGAAGTTGTTGATCTCGACGTAGCTTTCCGGACGCACCGGATGCGCCATCGGGCCCGCGTCCTCGGCGAACTGCAGCTGGCGAAGCACGCGCACGTCCTCGATGCGCTTGACCGCGCGGGCCGCGGATCCGACGTCGTCACCCGCGGCCATGTCGGCCGAGAATTCCTGGTCGCGGAACACGGTCAGCCCTTCCTTCAGGCTCAGCTGGAACCAGTCGCGGCAGGTCACGCGGTTGCCGGTCCAGTTGTGGAAGTACTCGTGGCCGACCACCGATTCGATGTTCGCGAAGTCGGTGTCGGTTGCTGTCTCGGGGTTCGCCAGCACGTACTTCGTGTTGAAGATGTTGAGCCCCTTGTTCTCCATCGCGCCCATGTTGAAGTCGCCCACCGCGACGATCATGAAGCGGTCGAGATCGAGTTCGAGGCCGAAGCGCTTCTCGTCCCAGCGGATCGAATGGATCAGCGAATCCATCGCGTGACGGGTCTTGTCGAGATCGGCCGGTTCGACCCACACCTGCAGCAGCTTTTCCTTGCCGGAGCCGGACGTGATCTTCTCCTCGATCGCGACGAGCTTGCCCGCGACCAGCGCGAACAGATAGCTCGGCTTGCGGAACGGGTCCTCCCATTTCGCGAAGTGGCGGCCGTCGGGCAGCTCGCCCGAGTCGACGAGGTTGCCGTTCGACAGCAGCACCGGATACGCGCTCTTGTCGGCGCGCAGCGTGACGGTGTACGACGCCATCACGTCGGGGCGGTCGAGGAAGTAGGTGATGCGGCGAAAGCCTTCGGCCTCGCACTGCGTGAAGAAGTTGCCGCTCGACACGTACAGGCCGGACAGCGTCGTGTTCTGGTCCGGCGCGCACGCGCTGTCGAGCGTGAGTTCGAACGCGTCGGGCACGTTTTCGACGGTCAGCCCGTGTTCGTGCGCGCGCACCGGACCATACGGCGCGCCGTCGACCTGTGCGCCGAGGAATTCGAGCGCTTCGCCCATCAGCTCCAGATGCGGGGTGGGCGCCGCATCCGGGTTGCGGCGCACGCGCATCGTATTCCTGACGATCGTGCGGGCCGGCGCGAGATCGAATTCGAGTGCGACGGAATCGATGAGGAAGGCCGGCGGCGTGTAGTCGGCGCGGCGGATCACGGTGGAGGAGGCGTTGTCGGACATGGTCGTCGAGATCGGTGGAGTGGGGATCGGGCCCGCTGCGCGGGCCGGGCGAACCGGGCCATTGTACAAAGCCTTGCGGCCGCGTGTCGGGCGAACTTTTTACCGGTTCCGGGAGTCCGCGTATTATCGGCATCCCGTGCGGTTCGCGCGGTGCGACGTACGGGTGACGGATCGACGAGGATCGACATGAAACGCGAATGGATTCAACGCGGTGCGGGCTGGGCGGCGGTGCTGTGCGTGGCGCTGCTGACGGGCTGTACCAGCTACGTGACGACACAGGTCACGGCCTTCTCCGACTGGAGCGGCAGCGACGCGACACGCACTTACGCCTTCACGCGCACCGATGCGCAGAAGCACAGCATCGAGCAGTCGACCTACGAGCCGATCGTCGCGAACGAACTGTCCGCGTACGCATTCCGGCAGGTGCCTGCCGCGCAGGCGCGCTATCTGGTCGGGCTGGCCTACGGGGTCGGCAGCGATCTGGTGACGGTGCCGCAACCGGTCTACTACGACCCGTGGTTCACGGGGCCGGGGCCGTACTGGCGGGGCGGGCCGTGGGGCCCGTGGGGGCCCTGGGGGCCGATGCCGGCGGGCTACGTCGCGCAGACCTACCAGGTCTTCGACTACACGCTCGGCATCCGGATCACCGAGCGCGCGACCGGCAAGGAAGTCTATAACGTGACCGCGCGCACCACGGGCGACAACGGCGCGCTGCTGTATGCGATGCCGTTCCTTGCGCGCAGCGCGCTCGCCGATTTTCCGTTGTCGAACGGGGCGATCCGCACGGTGCGGCTGCCGGTCGACAAGCGCGGCGGGCCGGCTGCGCCGGCCGCCAACGAGCGTGCGGTGCCGGCCGTGCCGGCATCGGGCACGGCGGTCGCGAAGTAACGCGGTATCGACACCGGCGCGGCCGCCCGGCCGCGCCACGTGCCTGCGTGCGTCAGGCCCCGACGCCGAGCAGCGCCAGCGCGCCCAGCACGACGAACAGCACGGCCGCGATGCCGTGCACCAGCTTCGTCGGCAGGCGGTGCGCGAAACGGTCGCCCAGCAGGATCGCGGGCACGTTCGCGAGCATCATCCCGAAGGTCGTGCCGGCCACCACGCCGATGTAATCCTGGAAGCGCGCGGCGAGCGCGACGGTCGCGATCTGCGTCTTGTCGCCCATTTCCGCGAGGAAGAACGCGACGAGCGTCGCGCCGAACACGCCGAGCCGCGAGCGGTTCGCATTGGCTTCGTCGGCATCGAGTTTGTCCGGCACGAGGATCCACAACCCCATCGCGATGAACGAGAACGCGAGCGCCCAGCGCATGATCGACGGCGTGACGAGCGCGCCGAGCCATTCGCCGAGCGCACCGGCGAAGCCGTGGTTCACCAGTGTCGCGACGAGTACGCCGAGAATGATCGGCACGGGCTTGCGATAGCGCGCGGCCAGCACGAGGGACAGCAGTTGGGTCTTGTCGCCGATTTCAGCAAGGGCGACGGCGCCGGTGGAGATGAGGAAGGCTTGGGACACGTATGGGGTTCCACGGGCCGATGTTGTGCGTGCGAGCGACGATCCGCCGCGCGCCGGGCCCTGATGCGGCGCGCAGTGAACCATCGGTCTCGCCAGGCCTGGTGGCTGCGCCCGCCATGGCCGAACGGCCAAGTCTGTTGACGGACGCCTCCGTCACGATGCGCGCCGGGGGCGCGGGACATCGAGCGGAGCGGCTACTCCCCAATGAGCGGCGAATTCTAGCACGGCGCGTGCCGCGAACGGTGAATTCGGCGGCCCCGGCATGCGCCGCAGCGCATGCCGGGGCCGGGTGGGCCCAACGCGCGTGAGTTACGCGGTGGCGGTGGTGCGGCGTGCGGCCCCGCGCTCGTGCACGAGCCGGCCGGCCGCGTACGTGCGGTACACGGCACGATCGTCGCCGAGCAGCGCGAACGCGAACAGCAGTTCCTCGAGCGACTCCGCGCGCCTCGTGCGGCGCGCGAGCAGCGGCGTGGCCTGCGGGTCGAGCACGACGAAGTCGGCTTCGGTGCGCGGCGCGAGCGTGCCGACCGTGTCGGCGAGGTCGAGCGCCTGCGCGGCGCCGGCCGTCGCGAGCCAGAACATCCGCGTCGCCGTCAGGTGGTGGCCCGACAGCCGCGCGACCTTGTGCGCCTCGTTCATCGTCTGCAGCATCGAGAACGACGTGCCGCCGCCGACGTCGGTGGCGAGCGTGACGGGCACGTCGTATTCGCCGGCCTTGTCGAAGTCGAACAGCCCGCTGCCGAGGAAGAAGTTCGACGTCGGACAGTGCGCGACCACGGTGCGCGTCTCGGCCATCCGGCGGCGGTCCTCGTCGTCGAGGTGGATGCAGTGGCCGTACACCGCGCGCGGCCGCAGCAGCCCGTAACGATCGTAGATGTCGAGATAGCTGCGGTGGCCAGGGAACAGCTCGGCGACCCATTTCACTTCGTCGACGTTTTCCGCGACGTGGCTCTGCACGAACACGTCCGGATGCCGGCGCGCGAGTTCGCCGCACGCCTCGAGCTGCGCCTCGGTGGAGGTCGGCGCGAAGCGTGGCGTGAGCGCATACATCTGGCGGCCGTTGCCGTGCCAGCGGCCGATCAGCTCGGCACTGTCGTCATAGCCCGATTGCGCGGTGTCGCGCAGGAACTCGGGGCAGTTGCGGTCCATCAGCACCTTGCCCGCGATCATCCGCAGGTCGCGCGCGTCACTCGCCGCGAACAGCGCGTCGGCCGACTGCTTGTGCACGGTGCAGTAGACGAGCGCGCTCGTCGTGCCGCAGGCGAGCAGTTCGTCGACGAAGAAGTCGGCGACCTCGCGCGCATGCTCCGGGTCGCCGAACTGGCGCTCGGTCGGGAACGTGTACTTGTCGAGCCACGGCAGCAGGCCGGGGGCCGGCGACGCGATCATGTCCGTCTGCGGATAGTGGATGTGCGTGTCGATGAAGCCGGGCACGATCAGCTTGTCGCGCAGGTCGTGGACGACCGCGTCGCGTGCGAGCGTCGCGGCCAGCCGCGCATACGGGCCGGCCGCGACGACCTTGCCGTCGTCGACGATCAGGAGGCCGTCGGTCTCGTGGTTCGCGGCCTGGCTCGACTGCGCCGGGTCGCCGTTGAAGGTCAGCAGTTGGGAACGGAAAGCGGTTTGCGTCATGACGAATGGTCCTGCATCAAGGTAAGGCGAACAGAAGAAAACGGCCGGCGTCGCGCGGGCGACGGCATTGCAGGCGCTGCCCGTGCATGCGCGATGCGGCGACGCGCGAAGGTGGGGCGCCGCAGGCTGCGATTGCGCACGCGAGCGTGGCGGCGGCGGCCGCCATCGCGGGACTCCGGGCGGCAAGCGCCAGGATTGCGACCGCAATCGCGGCGGCGGTGAGCTGCCTGACGAGCCGCAACGACAGGCTTCGGTGCGCGACGACGCACATCGCCGTCGCCACGCGTGCCACGGGTGCGACGCCGGCGTGCGCGTGCGGTGCGCGCCGGCGGCCGGCACGGCGCAGGGCCGAGCCGGTCGTCGCGAAGCGGATGTCGTTGCGGTGTTTCATCTGTCTAGCGAACCTCGATGCCGGCCGTCACGCGGCCTGCCAGTACGAATCGAGACGCGCGATCAGCGCATCGCGCTGCGCGGCGTCGACGAACGACGCCTCGAAGCCGTTGCGGATCACCGCGTGCACTTCGGCGTCCGTCAGTTGCAGCCCGTCGACCGTCGCGAAGTAGTTGTCGTTGACGTAGCCGCCGAAATAGGCCGGATCGTCGGAGTTGATCGTCACCGCGACGCCGCGATCGAGCAGCGCCTTCAGCGTGTGTTTCGCCATGTCGTCGAACACACACAGCTTCAGGTTCGACAGCGGGCACACGGTCAGCGCCGTGCGCGTGCGCGCGAGGCGTTCGACGAGCGCCGCATCCTCGATGCTGCGCACGCCATGGTCGATACGGTCGACCTTCAGCACGTCGAGCGCTTCGTAGATGTAGGCGGGCGGGCCTTCCTCGCCCGCATGCGCGACGAGCTTCAGCCCGAGCGCGCGCGCCTTCTCGAACACGCGCGCGAACTTCGTCGGCGGATGGCCGAGCTCGGACGAATCAAGGCCGACGCCGATCAGCCGATGGCGATAGCGTTCGAACAGCGGCAACGCGGATTCGAACGTCGCGAGTGCATCTTCTTCGGACAGGTGGCGCAGGAAACACAGGATCAGCTTGCTCGACAGCCCGCGCTGCTCGGCATCGGCGAGCGCGCGGTCGATGCCGGCCACCACCGTCTCGATCGGCACGCCGCGTTCGGTGTGCGTCTGCGGGTCGAAGAACAGTTCGGTGTGGACGACGTTGTCGGCGAGTGCGCGTTCGCAGTACGCGGCCGTCATGTCGTAGAAATCCTGCTCGGTCAGCAGCACGCTCGCGCCGGCGTAATAAATGTCGAGGAACGACTGCAGGTCGGTGAACGCGTACGCGGCGCGCAGCGCGTCGATCGACTCGTACGCGAGCTTCACGCCGTTGCGCTGCGCCAGCGCGAAGATCAGTTCCGGCTCGAGCGAGCCTTCGATATGGATGTGGAGCTCCGCTTTCGGAGCGCGGGCAATCTTGTCCTTGAATGTCGGGGTCATGGCGTTGTTCTTGGTCGGTCAGAAGGTAGGGGAAGCTTGCGCGGGCGCGTTCGCCTCGACGGCCTGCAGCAACTGCGCGGCCACCGAGATCGCGATCACTTCGGGTGCCTTGTCGATGATGCCTTCGACGCCGATCGGGCAGCGCATCCGCGCGACCTGGGCCGGGTCGATGCCGATCGCTGCCAGCCGATGATCGAACTGCACGCGCTTGGTGTGCGAGCCGGTCATCCCGAAGTACGCATAGTCGCCGCGCCGCAGGATGCGTTCGGCCAGCACGAAATCGAGTGCGTGGTCGTGTGTCATCACGACGAAGTACGTGTGCGGCGGCGCCGCGTCGACGGCATCGGCCGGGCTGGCCACCGCGTCGATCGCGAGATTGCCGATCCCGGCGAGCGCCTCGGCCGGCGGGAACACCGCGTCGGGCCCGTCGATCCAGCGCACGTGGCACGGCAGCGTCGCCAGCACCTTCACGAGCGCGGTGCCGATGTGTCCCGCGCCGAACAGCACGACGGGGAACGCGTACGGCGCGATCGTTTCGGTCATCAGCGACACGCCGCCGGTTTCCCACAGCAGGCAATCGGCACGCGCGGCGGGCGATTCGGGCTCGCTGAGCAGCGGCACACCCGGCGAGGGGCCGAATGATACGCTACGCACGGTCGCGGCGCCGGCCGCGACGCGCTTCGCGAGCGACATGATCCAGCCGAGGTCGCCGACGTCGAGCCGCTCGAACGCGAGCACGACCGCGCCGCCGCAGCACTGGCCGAGGCTCGGGCCGAGCGCGAGCCGTTCGAGCCGGCGTGCGTGGGGCACGTGCGCGCCGTCCTTCAGCAGGTGCCGCGCGATCTCGATCGCCTTCCATTCCAGATGACCGCCGCCGATCGTATGGCGGGCGGTGTCGCGCGTGACGAGCATCTTGGTGCCGGCCTCGCGCGGCGCGGAACCGTCGGTGTGCGCGACCGTCACGAGCACGGCCGCTTCACCGTGCGCGAGCAGTTGCTGCAGATCGCCGAGCCAGGCCTCCATCAGCACGCTCCGGTTGGGACGACGCGGCGCGACGCGCGGCGCGGGCTGGCGGGCGCGGCGGCAACGAGGATGGACGGGAGCGCGGCGGGGCGGCCGCACGACGGGTTCAGTGCGGTGGCCGTGCGCCGAAGGCGCGCGCGAACGACGCCGCGGAACGTGCGGACGCCATGAGGGTGACGGATGCGGATGGTTTGCGTTGTCATGATGAATCCAGTCGACATTGCGGATCGGGCGCGCGTTACGCAGGAGGTGAGACCGCCTGGCCTCGCGCACGTAGATCGCCATCCAGTCGCGAAGATAGCACCGCAACGCGACGGGAACATCGCCGGGCGGTGATCCGGGCTATCAGGCAGCGATCATGTCGATCATAGGCCCGCCGCGCGGGATCGGGGCGCCGATGCGCGAGCATCGGGCCGAAACGCATGCGTGGCGGGGCGTGCGCGCGGATGTCGCGCGACGCGCGGTCGCCCGGAAATCCGGGCGGCGGCGGGGATAGGTGTTTACGCGCGGCCGGCAGGGTGCGGCCGCGAGAGACGTCGCCGGCACAGCCGGGCGAACCAGGGCCGACCACGGCGGCATCGACCGGTCGGCCGGACCGCGCGGCGCGGCCTCTCAGCCTGCCAGCTTGCGGCGATGGCGCCACAGGCTCGAGGCGACGGCAATCAGGATCACGGCGAAGCCGATCAGCGCCCAGCCGGGCAGCAGGATCCCGAAGATCGGCGGATAGACCGTCTCGCACAGGCCGGCGACCTTGAACATGCCGGGGAACCACTGGGCGGGCGGCAGGCTGTCGACGATCGGCTGCAGCGTGTCGAAGCCGCAGCTGAAGCCCGGATTCATCTGGATCGACAGGTGTCGCGCGGCAGTGCCGACGCCGCCGGCCGCGGCGATCGCGATCAGCAGCTCGAGCACCCAGATGCCGCGCCAGTTGCGCATCCCGGCGGCCAGGAACGCGAAGATCCCGATCGCCGCGAAGAAGTAACGCTGGATGATGCACAGCGGGCACGGGTCTTCGTTCTTTACGTACTGGAGGTACAGCGCGCCGGCCAGCAGGGCGATGCACACCCAGCCGAGCAGCATCAGCAGGCGGCGTTCACGGCGGAGTGCGAGCGTGTAGTCGTTCATGTCGGCGGGATTCCTGTCGTTGGTCGGTCCGATAAGCAATCGCGCGATTTTAGCGCGAACGATCTGGCACGAAACTGACAGCGCGCGCGTGCGGCACCCCGCCGCACCTGCTTCGTCCGGCCCATCACCTCGCCCTGATGCCGCGCGTGCGGTCACCGGATCGTGTTCAGCACGGCCTCGACCGCCTGGCCGATCGCGAGCAGCGCGTCGTCGCGATGAGGTGCGGCCGCGAGCATCAGGCCGACCGGCGCCGCGTCGCGCGGATGGCACGGCAACGACAACGCGCATGCGTCGAGGAAGTTGAACGCGCTCGGGTTGCGCAGGATCAGCGCATTGGTGCGCGTGAACGCGGCGTCGTCCGCTTCGAGTTCGGCGATGCGCGGCGGCACGACGGGCACCGTCGGCGCGACGAGCGCGTCGAAGCGCGACCAGACGGTGTGCGCGGCTTCGTCCAGCATCGCGTGGCGGGCGGCGAGCAGGTCGAGATAGTCGGCCGCGCTGGCCGGTTCGCCCTTCAGGATGCGCGACAGTACGCGCGGGTCGTATTGGTCGCGGTGCTGCGCGAGCAGCGGGCGATGCCATGCGTATGCCTCGATCGGCGAGAAGCCGAAGCGGTTGATGTCCGGCAACCGGTCGAGCGCGGAAAAGCGCACTTCCGTGACGATCGCGCCGGCGGCTTCGAGGTGCTTCAGCGCTGCGTCGAGCGCGGCGGCGACGTCGGCGTCGACGCCGTCCGTCACGTAGTTGGTCAGCACGCCGAGGCGCACGCCTTCGAGCGGCCGCGCGGCCGGCACGTTCGGCTCGAGGCCCGCGAGCATCCGGTCGACGAGTGCGCAGCAGGCAACCGTCAGGCCGATCGGGCCGAACGAGTCGAGCGTGGTCGACAGCGGCACGCCGCCTTGTGTCGGGATCCGGCTCGCGGTCGGCTTGAAGCCCGAGAGCCCGCACAGCGCGGCCGGAATGCGGATCGAGCCGCCGGTGTCGGTGCCGAGCGCGACGGCCGCCATCCCGTCGGCGACGGACGCGGCCGCGCCGGACGACGAGCCGCCGGCAATCCGCGCGTCGCCCGGTACGTCGCGGCGGTACGGCGACCGGGGCGTGCCGAAGTGCGGATTCAGGCCGAGCCCCGAGAACGCGAACTCGCTCATGTTGGTGCGGCCGACCAGCACCGCGCCCGCGCGCTTGAGCCGTGCGACCGCGACCGCGTCGGCCTTGGCGGGCGGCGCCCCGTCGAGCACGCGCGAACCGGCGCGCGTCACCTGGCCCGCGACGTCGAACAGGTCCTTTACCGACACGGGGATGCCCGCGAGCGGCGACAGCACGGTGCCCGCGGCACGCAGACGATCGTGCGCGTCGGCGGCCGCGCGCGCGTTGTCGGCGTCGACTTCGGTGAAGACGGCGGCACCCTGGCCGGACGGATCGGCGATCCGATCGAGCGCGACGTCGACGAGCGCGCGGCTCGTGGTCCGGCCGGCGGCGAGGTCGGCGGCGAGCTGGGCGAGCGGAGGGAAGGGCGTGAAAGTGGTCATGGGCGGCTCAGGGGCGAAGATGTTGGACGAGGGTGGCGCGAAACGAGTCAATATGGCGTTCGACGGCCGTGCGCGCGCCGGCGGCGTCGCGCGCGGACAGCCGCTCGAACAGTTCGCGGTGTTCATGCTGGACGTCGGACAGGTGGTGCGGTTCGGACAGCGTGACGAACCAGAAGCGCAGCGAGCGTTCGTGCAGCGCGCGCAGGATCTCCGCGAGGACCGTATTGCGTGCCGCCGCGGCAATCGCCTGATGAAACGCGCGGTCGAGTTCCATCATGCCCTCGACGTCGTGCGTGTCGACGCGGGCCTGCCCGTCGTCGAGCAGCGCGGCGATGCGCGCGAGATCGTCGGGCGTCGCATGGCGGGCGGCGAGTTCGACGCAAAGCGCTTCGTTGATGCGGCGCACGTCGATCACCGCGACGATGTCGTCGAGCGACAGCGGCTGCACCATCAGCCCCTTGCGCGGCATCACGGACAGCAACCCTTCGAGCACCAGCCGGTGGACGGCCTGACGGACGGGCGTGCGGCCGATGCCGGTGCGTGCGACGAGGTCGGCTTCGTTGAGCGCGGCGCCCGGCTTAAGGCGCATCGTGATGATGTCGCGCTGGATCAGCGTGTACGCGCGGACGGCGAGGCTGACCGCCGATGCGGCGGGCCGGTCGTGGAGGGCGTCGGTCAGGGCGTTCATGCGGGCGGCGGCGCAATGGCCGGGCAGGGCGCGGTCATTGCGCGGGCGAGGGGCGTGTGGACGATCCGTGAATATTATTGTGATATATCACTGATGTCCAGCTCACCGGGGTGACCTTCGAGCCGTCAAACGGGGTACGACGGCGTGTCCGGCGCCACATGCGACTGCTTGCAACAATATCGACAGGATGTTGCAGGTTTACCGCGCGATCGTGCACTGAAGCATAATGAATCCTCGTCAATCCAATACGCGCGAGCGACGTACCAGACCATCGTCATGAGCGAAATCACGCCTTCCCCGGCCGGTCTGCCCGGCACCTCTTCCACTTCTTCCCATTCCCCCCGTTCCGATCCTGCGAATACGCCCGACGCCCGCGCCGCGCAGGCTGCGGCTGCGCAGAACGCCGCCGCGGACGGCGTCTCGCCGGCCACGGCCGTTTCAGAGCCAGGTGCGCCGGGTGCTGCCGTCGACGGTGTTGCGGCGTCGCCGAAACCCGGCGTCCCGCCGCCCGGCTTCGGCGCGCAGCCCGATTTCGATACGCCGCGACCGCCGCCCGCGAGCGCGCAGCATGCGCCGCCGGCTTACCTGAAACAAAGCGACACACCGTGGTCGGTGTTCGGCCGGATTGTCGCGGCGCGCGCGCGCCGGATGTTCGACCGTGCCGGCCAGCGGATCACGCAGCGCACGCTGCGCATCGGCGTGTCGGCGCGGATCTTCCATCCGGAGCCGGGTGCGAAGGGGCTGCGCGGCAAGACGCTGCAATATCTCGAGGAATCGATCGCGCACTGGGTGATGTCGCGCGACGTGCTCGTGTTCATGATTCCGACCGTCGGTCATCAGGGCATGCTGCATCCGAGCAACATCCGCCTGCGCGACTACGCGAAGCATCTCGACGGCCTGCTGCTGCAAGGCGGTGCCGACGTGTCGCCGCAAACCTACGCGGCGTCGGATGCGCGTCCCGAATGGCCGGGCGACCGCGTGCGCGACATGTACGAGCTCGAGCTGTTCCACGAGTTCGTCGAGTCCGGCAAGCCGGTGCTCGGCGTATGCCGCGGCTGCCAGTTGATCAACGTCGCGTACGGCGGGTCGCTGTACCAGGACATCGCGACCGACGTGCCGACCGCGAATCCGCACGTGAGCGAGCATTACGACCAGCATCGCCACGCGATCCGCTTCCCGGATTCGTCGACGCTCGCGAGCATGTTCCCCGGGCGCAGCGAAGCGATCGTGAACTCGATCCACCATCAGGCGATCCGCGATCTCGGCCGCGATCTGAACATCGAGGCCGTGTCGGCCGGCGACGGGATCATCGAAGGCATTCGCTACCGGCGCGCGCCGTTCGTCGTCGGTGTGCAATGGCACCCGGAGTTTCATCGCGCGGGCGGCGCCGAGCTGCTCGACTGCACGCCGCTGCTCGATGCATTCCTGCGCGCGGCGCGCGAAACCCGCCTGTAACCCGCCCGTGTATCGCCCCGCAGGAAGGCCGGCCGCATCCCGTCGAATTCGAGATGCGGCCGTTTGATTTTGAACGATAATCGCGACTCCCGATGCGTTCGCCGGAGTCTGACGTTGGCCTTCCGAGATTTTTCCCCTGCACGATGCGCAACATGGATCGTCGCGCTGGCCGCCTGCGCGCATGCGGGGGCGGCGTGGTCCGCCGACGCGACCGCGCCCGTCGCGGGCACGCGCCCCGCGGTGACGAGCCTGAGCGGCGATGCCGCGACCGCGGTGCCTGCTTCCACGGCGTCCGCCACGGACGCCACCGCGCAAGGCAACGTCGCCGAACTCACGCAGATGCTGCACGACGGGCGCATGGTCGAGATGCGCACCAGCTACAACGGCAGCTATGGTGCGAGCCTGATGTTCGATCCGCGCGAGATGACGTATTACGTCGCGCTGTTTCAGGACAAGCATCTGTGGCGCGTGATCAAGTCGCAGGAGAAGCGCCGTGCGGAGAGGGTGTACACGAACTTCGTCCAGCTGACGGTGCAACTCGCGGACGTCGAAATTCATCGTACGGAACTGCAGGCGCAGAAGGCGTTCCTCGAACGCGTGATCGCGCTGCAGGCGAATCGCGCGCAGCAACTGCAGGCCGATCTGAGCGTCGCGCGCAGCCAGCAGGCCGAGGTGGCGCAGCGGCAGAAGTCGGCGCAGGAGCAGACGCGGGCGCTGCAGGTCGAGAAGCGGGCGGCGCAATTGCAGTTGCGCGATCTGCAGGAGCAGGTGCGGCAACTCGAGCGGCAGGCCGAAACGGGGTTGCCCGCGCGCCAGTGAGCTGGTATCGATCCAGCTGGATCGACGGACGAACGAAACCCGGCGAGGCCTGTTTCGCCGGGTTTTTATCGGGTGGGCGTCAGCAGGGGAGCGTGCCGGGGCTACCCGCCGGACCGGCACCAAGGCGGCACCGGGGCCGTGGCTGAGCGTCGCCGCGATCTGCGGATTGTTCGCGACGCTCGTGCTGTATCGCACGCCCGAATCGCGCAACCAGTACAAGGCGGCCTGACGTCGCCTGTCTTGCATCACGTCGAATGAAACAAGGGATCGCACCGCGCTCCCTTTTTTGTCTGCGTTCGGGTATTCAGGCGTCGCGCAGCGCGCCGGCGACCGCTGCCGCCACGTCGAGCCATTGTCCCGGTGCGGACTGGCGGGCGAGCCTGGCGTGCGGATACCACGGACAGTCGTCGCCGGTGAACCAGCGCCAGTCGGGTGCGAACGGCAGCATGATCCACAGTGGCTTGCCGAGTGCGCCCGCGAGGTGCGCGACCGCCGTATCGATCGTGACGACGCCGTCGAGCCGTTCGATCAGCGCGGCCGTGTCGGCGAAGTCGTTCAACCGCCCGTCGAGCCGATGCACGCGAGGATGCGCATCGACGCGCGCCCGTTCGTCGTCGTCGAGCGCCGGCTGGAGCACGACCCAGTCGATGTCCGGCAGCGCGAGCAGCGGCGCGAGCGCGTCGAACGGCATCGAGCGGTTTTCCTGCGCCTGCCGGCGTCCCGTCCATGCAAGGCCCAACTTGCGCTTCGACTGGCCGCCCAGCGAGCCGCGAAAGCGCCGGTGCGCGCTGTCCGGCGCATCGAGGTAGCGTGTGCCTGAGGCGATGTCGGCCGGCTGCAGGCCAAGCAGGAAAGGCAGGCTCATCAGCGTGCACGCGATGTCCGCCGGCGGCGGCTTCGCGGCGCCCTGCGCGACGAGCGTCACGCGCCAGCGCGCCGCGGCCGGCGCGAGCAGCGCGACGAGTTCGGGTTGCACTTCGAGCACGACGCGCGCGCAGCGCGCGCGGGCCAGCGGCACGAAGCGGACGAACTGCAGCGTGTCGCCGAAGCCCTGTTCCGCGCGGATCAGCAGCGTGCGCGCCGCAATCGGCTCGCCCTGCCAGCGCGGCAGCGTGCCGAGCGGCGTCGCGCCCGGCGTATCGTGGCGCGTTTCGTACGCGGGCAGGCCGCGGGTGAAGTCGCCCAGCGTCAGCAGCGTGACGGCGCGGTGCAGTTGCGCGAGTTTCAGGTCGGGGGCAACGCGCAGTGCCTGGTCGAACGCGCGCAGCGCCATCTCGTGCGCGCCGAGTGCGTGATGCGCGTTGCCGAGGTTCAGCCACGCGAGACTGAACGACGGATCGAGACCGACCGCGCGTTCGTAGTATGGCAGCGCTTCGCGCTGGCGCGCCTGCGCGCACAGCGCGTTCGCGAGCCCGAAGAGGGCGAGCGGGAACGGCGGGTGCAGCGCGAGCGCGGCTTCAAATGCGGCGGCGGCTTCGCCATGACGGCCGACCGCCTCGAACGTGTTGCCGAGATTGAAATGCGCGGCGACGAAGCGCGGTTGCGCGGCGATCGCCGCCTGGAAGTGTGCGATTGCGTCGTCGGCCCGGCCCATCGCGTTCAGCGCCATCGCGAGATTGTTGTGCGCGCCGGCATGCCCGGGCCGCAGCTCGAGGGCGCGATGGAAGGCGGCGAGCGCGTCGTCGTGACGGCCGAGCGCATTCAGCGCGTTGCCGAGGTTGTTGTGGATCGATGCGTCGTCGGGTGTGAGCCGAAGTGCGCGGGCAAACGCGTCGACGGCATCCTCGTGGCGCTGCAGCGCCGCATACGCATTGCCGAGGTTGTAGTGCGCGAGCGGAAAATCGGGCGCGAGCGTCAGCGCGTTGCGAAAGCGGTCGATCGCTTCGTCGAGCCGGCCGAGCGCCTTCAGCGCGTTGCCGAGATTGAGCTGGAACGCGGCGTCGTTCGGGCGCAACTCGACCGCACGCGCGACGAGATCGGCCGCCTCGGCATGCTGGCCCTGCTGATGCCGCAGCACGCCGAACAGATGCAGTGCGTCGGCGTCGGCGGGATGGGTGGCGAGTGCGGCGCGATAGCCGTGCTCTGCCTCGGCGAGGCGGCCCGCGCGGTGCGCGGCAAACGCTCGGTCGAATGCGGAATCCATGACGCGAAAACTGGCGGAAAGCGCGTATTTTCCCACACTGCGCGCGGGCGCCCCAGATCGGCCGGTCGGCATATGGCCCCGTCACGCGGAGCGGCGTAGACTTGCACAATCGCGTGTCATCGAGGTTCTCATGGCTGACACACCGCTCGATATCCCGCCCGTGCTGATCGTCGGCGCAGGCCCCACCGGCCTTGCCGCTGCGATGAGTCTCGCGCGAGCCCGCGTGCCGGTGCGCATCATCGACCGGCTCGCCGCGCCCGCGCCGTATTCGCGCGCGATTGGCATCCAGGCGCGCACGCTCGAATTGCTGGAGCAGCATCGCGCGGTCGAACCGTTTCTCGCGCTGGGTCATCGCGCCCATGCGGCAGCGCTGCATGCGGACGGTCGCGTGATCGCCCGACTCGATTTCGATCCGCTGCAAACGCGCTATCCGTATCTGCTGTTTCTCGACCAGAGCATCACCGAGCGGCTGCTCGCCGAGCATCTGGCCGGGTTCGGCGTGACCGTCGAACGCGGCGTCGCGCTCACCGCATGCGACGCGGGCGGACCGTCGCTCGACGTGACGATCCGCGATGCCGACGGTCGTGAACAGGCGTTCGCGCCGTCGTACCTGATCGCTGCCGACGGCGCGCACAGCACGGTGCGCCATCTGCTTGGCCTGGGCTTCGCCGGGCATGCGTTCGAGCAGACCTTCCTGCTCGCCGATTTCGCGGCGATACCCGACTGGCCGGACGAGGAGATCCATCTGTTCACGACGCCAGACGGCATCGCCGGGCTGTTTCCGATGGGCGGCGGCCGCTACCGGCTCGTTGCCGACCGGCCGCCCGGCGGCGACGCATCGCCCGATGCGCCGACCCCGACCCCGACGATCGAGGAATGCGCGGCGATCGTGCGCGCACGCGTCGGTGCATCGATTGCGCCGAGCGATCTCGCGTGGTCCGCGTATTTCCGCTTGCATAGCCGGATGGTCGACCGGCTGCGTCACGGGCGCGTGTTCTTCGCGGGCGACGCCGCGCACGTTCACAGCCCGGCGGGCGCGCAGGGGATGAACACGGGCATCCAGGAAGCGTTCAATCTCGGCTGGAAGCTCGCGCGCGTGCTGGGCGCGGGCACGCCGGAGCGGCTGCTCGACACCTATCACGCGGAGCGCCACCCGATCGAGCGGGACGTATTGCGGCAAACCGGCCTCGTCACGCAGATCGTCGAAGCCGACCACGGCGCGATGAAGCTGCTGCGCGATCATGTCGTGCCGCTGCTGGCGTCGTTTGGGCCGGTGCGCGACGTGGTGCGCCGCACCGTCAGCGAGCTCGGCGTGCAATACCGGAAAAGCCCGCTCACGCTCGAGCGCGTGCTCGACGGCGGGCCGCGCGCGGGTGAGCGTGCGCCCGACGCGCTCGTGCACGTGGTCGACGGGCCGCTCGGCCGGGCGCCCGGAACCGCACGGCTATACGATCTGCACGACCCGGCGAGCTTTACGCTGCTGCTGCTCGAGGAGCCGGCAGGTGCCGACGCGCGCGATACGGGCGACGTACCGCCGATGCCCGCGGATGCGCAGGCGCTTGCGCAGGGGCTGGAGCGGATCATGCCGGGTGCCGTGCGGACGTGGCGCGTCGCCGATGCCGAAAGCGACGGCGCGGACGGGCTTGCGCAGGTATACGGCCGCTCGAGGCCGTCGTTCTACCTGCTGCGGCCCGATGGCTACATCGCGGTGCGCGGCCGTACCGCCACCGACGCGAACGCGCTGCTGCGCCACTGCGAAAGCTGGTTCGCGGGCATGTCGGTGCCCGCGTAGCGGGGCGCTCAGGCGGAGGCCGCGGCCGGCTCGAGCGATGCGCGGTGCGCGGAGATCGCGTCGCGCACGATCGGTGCCGCGCGTTGTCCGGCCGCGCTCGACGGATCGTCGAGCGCGGCGAGAAGCGCGCGCCGCATTCGCGGCTCCCAGAAGCGCCGGATATGGTCGGCGATCCCGGACAGCGCTTCTTCGCGATCGGGCATCGATTCGAAGAACGCGCCGATCTGGTTGGCCATGTCGATCAAGTGTCCGTTGTCCATCGCGTCCTCACTTGCCCGTCGTCACGGCGGCCGGCGTGGCGGCGCGTTCGAGCAGGTCGAGCTGCTCCGAGTTGAAGCGCGCATACGCGCGCTGCCAGTCGGACGGCTGCGCAACCGGCATCACCTGCACGGCCGTCACCTTGTATTCGGGGCAGTTCGTCGCCCAGTCGGAGCTGTCCGTCGTGATCACGTTCGCACCCGACTCGGGGAAGTGGAACGTCGTGTACACGACACCCGGCTGCATGCGGTCGGACACGAGCGCACGCAGTACCGTCTGGCCGGCCCGCGATTCGATGCCGACCCAGTCGCCGGTCCGGATCCCGCGATCCTCCGCGTCGTGCGGATGGATCTCGAGGCGGTCCTCTTCGTGCCATCGGACGTTCTCGGTCCGGCGCGTCTGCGCGCCGACGTTGTATTGCGACAGGATGCGTCCCGTGGTCAGGATCAGCGGATAGCGCTGCGTGACCTTTTCCGGCGTCGGGATGAACTGCGTGATCACGAACTTGCCCTTGCCGCGCACGAACGCGTCGATGTGCATCGTCGGCGTGCCGTCCGGCGCCTGTTCGTTGCACGGCCACTGGATGCTGCCGAGCGCGTCGAGCTTCTCGTACGACACGCCCGCGAAGGTCGGCGTGAGCCGCGCGATCTCGTCCATGATTTCCGACGGATGCGTGTAGTGCATGTCGTAGCCGAGCGCCTGCGACAGCAGCAGCGTCACTTCCCAGTCCGCGTAGCCCGCGAGCGGCGGCATCACCTTGCGCACGCGCGAGATACGGCGCTCCGCGTTCGTGAACGTGCCGTCCTTCTCGAGGAACGTCGAGCCCGGCAGCAGCACGTGCGCGTATTTCGCGGTTTCGTTCAGGAAGATGTCCTGCACCACGATGCATTCCATCGACGACAGCGCGGCCGCGACATGCTGTGTGTTCGGGTCCGACTGGACGATGTCCTCGCCCTGGCAGTAAAGCCCCTTGAAGCTGCCGTCGAGCGCCGCGTCGAACATGTTCGGAATGCGCAGTCCGGGTTCCGGTTGCAGCGTGGCCGACCATGCCTGTTCGAACTGCGTGCGCACGGTTGTGTCGCTGATGTGCCGGTAGCCGGGCAACTCGTGCGGGAACGAGCCCATGTCGCACGAGCCCTGCACGTTGTTCTGGCCGCGCAGCGGATTGACGCCGACGCCTTCGCGGCCGATGTTGCCGGTCGCCATCGCGAGGTTCGCGATGCCCATCACCGTCGTCGAGCCTTGCGCGTGTTCGGTCACGCCGAGGCCGTAGTAGATCGCGGCGTTGCCGCCCGTTGCGTAGAGGCGCGCGGCTTCGCGCACCTGCTCGGCCGGTACGCCCGTCACGTCCGCGGTCGCTTCGGGCGAGTTCTCCGCGCGCGACACGAAGTCGCGCCATTGCTCGAACGCGCGCGTGTCGCAGCGTTCGGCGACGAATGCGTCGGCGACGAGCCCTTCGGTGACGATCACGTGCGCGAGCGCGTTGACGATCGCGACGTTGGTGCCGGGGCGCAGCTGCAGGTGGTGCGTGGCCTTCACGTGAGGGCCGTCGACCACGTCGATGCGGCGCGGGTCGATCACGATCAGCTTCGCGCCTTCGCGGATGCGCCGCTTCATGCGCGAGCCGAACACCGGGTGGCCGTCGGTCGGGTTCGCGCCCATCACGACGATCACGTCGGCCTCGCTGACCGACGCGAAGGTCTGCGTGCCGGCCGATTCGCCGAGCGTCGTCTTCAGGCCATAGCCGGTCGGGGAGTGGCACACGCGTGCGCAGGTGTCGACGTTGTTGTTGCCGAACGCGGCGCGCACGAGCTTCTGCACCAGGTAGGTTTCCTCGTTCGTGCAGCGCGACGACGTGATGCCGCCGATCGAATCGCGGCCATACTTCTGCTGCAGCTTGCGGAATTGCGTCGCGGCGTAGGTGAGCGCCTCTTCCCAGCTGACTTCGCGCCACGGGTCGGTGATCTTCTCGCGGATCATCGGCTTCGTGATGCGGTCCTTGTGTGTTGCGTAGCCCCATGCGAAGCGGCCCTTCACGCACGCGTGGCCTTCGTTCGCGAGGCCGTTCTTGTGCGGCGTCATGCGCACGACCTGCGTGCCCTTCATCTCGGCCTTGAACGAGCAGCCGACGCCGCAGTACGCGCAGGTCGTGACGACCGAGTGCTCGGCCTGGCCGAGCTGGACGACGGACTTCTCCTGCAGCGTGGCGGTCGGGCATGCGGCGACGCAGGCGCCGCACGACACGCATTCCGATGCCATGAACGATTCGCTTGCGCCGGCGGCGACGCGCGATTCGAAACCGCGCGCGGCGATCGTCAGTGCGAACGTGCCTTGCGTTTCCTCGCACGCGCGCACGCAGCGGTTGCAGACGATGCACTTCGACGGATCGTACGTGAAGTACGGATTCGATTCGTCCTTCTGCTCGCGCAGGTGATTCGCGCCGTCGAAACCGTAACGCACTTCGCGCAGCCCGACCACGCCCGCCATGTCCTGCAGTTCACAGTCGCCGTTGGCGGGGCAGGTGAGGCAGTCGAGCGGATGGTCGGAGATGTACAGCTCCATCACGTTGCGGCGCAGCGACTGCAGCCGGTCCGACTGCGTGCGCACCTTCATCCCGGCTTCGGCGGGCGTCGTGCACGACGCCGGATAGCCGCGCCGGCCTTCGATTTCGACCAGGCACAGACGGCATGAGCCGAACGGTTCGAGCGAATCGGTCGCGCAGAGCTTGGGCACGTTGACGCCGGCTTCGATCGCGGCGCGCATCACCGACGTGCCGGCCGGCACCGTCACCGGCTGGCCGTCGATTTCGAGCGTGACGTCGGTATCGGCATGCCGTTGCGGCGTACCGTAGTCGGTTTCGTCGAACGGATCGCGTGCACGCGCCTGTGCGGCGCTCTTGCACGCGCATTGGCCCGAGCCGCAGCCGCCTTGGCGGACGTTGTTCGTGTCGAGGGACATGCAGGGCTCCTTCTGGGTCAGGCCGCAGCCTTGACCGGACCCGACGCGGCTTGCTTGCCGGCGGCGAGCCCGAAATCTTCGGGGAAATGGTCGAGCGCGGACAGCACCGGGTACGGCGTCATCCCGCCCATCGCGCACAGCGAGCCGGCGAGCATCGTGTCGCACAGGTCGCGCAGCAGCGTGACCTGTCGCTCCGACGTATCGCCCTGGCGAATGCGTGCGATCGTCTCGACGCCGCGCGTCGATCCGATCCGGCACGGCGTGCACTTGCCGCACGATTCGATCGCGCAGAACTTCATCGCGTATTCGGCGAGCGCCGCGAGATTCGACGTGTCGTCGTGCAGCACGATGCCGCCGTGGCCGACGACCGCGCCGATGGCCGTATAGGCCTCGTAGTCGAGCGGCACGTCCCACTGGTGTTCGGGCAGATAGGTGCCGAGCGGGCCGCCGACCTGGGCGGCGCGCGCGGGCCGGCCGCTCGCCGTGCCGCCGCCGTAGTCGAACAGCAGCTCGCGCAGCGTGACGCCGAACGCGAGTTCGACGAGGCCGCCATGGCGGATGTTGCCCGCGAGCTGGAACGGCAGCGTGCCGCGCGAGCGACCCATCCCGTAGTCGCGGTAGAACGCGGCACCGCGCGCGAAGATCACCGGCGCGGTCGCGAGCGTGATCACGTTGTTGATCACGGTCGGCTGGCCGAACAGGCCGGCGAGCGCGGGCAGCGGCGGTTTCGCGCGCACGACGCCGCGCTTGCCTTCGAGCGATTCGAGCAGCGCCGTTTCCTCGCCGCATACGTACGAACCGGCGCCCTTTGCGACGTGCAGGTCGAACGCATGCGCGGAGCCGAGCACGTGGTCGCCGAGCCAGCCGGCTTCGCGGGCGCGCTCAATCGCGGTTTCGAGTGCAGCGATCGCGTGCGGGTATTCGCTGCGCACGTAGATGTAGCCGAGCGTCGCGCCCGTCGCGATGCCCGCGATGATCATCCCTTCGATCAGACAGTACGGGTCGCTTTCCATGATCAGGCGATCCGAGAACGTGCCCGAGTCGCCTTCGTCCGCGTTGCAGACGATGTACTTCTGTGTCGCGCTGGCCTGCCGGACGGTGCGCCACTTGATGCCGGCCGGGAAGGCCGCGCCGCCGCGGCCGCGCAGCCCCGATTCGAGCAGCAGTTCGCACGCGGCGTCGCCGTCGAGTGCGAGCGCGTTCTTCAGGCCGGCGAGGCCGTCGTGCTTCAGGTAGTCGTCGATCGACAGCGGATCGGTCAGGCCGATGCGCGCGAACGTGAGGCGCTGCTGGCGCGCGAGATAGGGCAGGGCGTCGACGAGGCCGACGCCGCTCGGATGCGTGCCGCCGTCGAGCCAGTTCGCGTCGAACAGCGCGGGCACGTCGGCGGCCGACAGGTTCGCGTAGCCGACGCGCCCGGCGGCCGTGCCGACCTCGACGAGCGGCTCGAGCCACAGCAACCCGCGCGAGCCGTTGCGGATCAGTTCAATCGCGACACCGCGCCGCTCGGCTTCCGCGACGATCGCGGCGGCGAGGGCGTCGGCGCCGAGCGCCAGCGCGGACGAATCGCGCGGAACGTAGATGCGGGTCGTCATGCGGCCTCCGGGGTGTGAGTGGCCGCATCCGCGAGCAGGGCGTCGAACTTCTCCGGCGTGACCTTCGCGTGCAGCACGCCGTTGACCGTCATGGACGGCGATTGTGCGCACAGCCCGAGGCAGTAGACCGATTCGAGCGCGACGTCGCCCGGTGCGTGCACGTCGGCGCCATCGCCGTGCGCCGCGTCGAACCGGCAACCCGTGCGCGCTTCCGCGTGCGCGGCCAGCGCTTCGCAGCCCATGCTGCGGCACGCCTCGGCGCGGCACATCTGGATCGTCACGCGCGCGGGCGGCGCGGTGCGGAAGTGGTGATAGTAGGTGAGCACGCCGTGCACTTCGGCGCGCGACAGGTTGAGCGCCTTCGCGAGCGGTGCGACGCAGCCTGCGGGCACGTAGCCAGCATCGTCCTGGATCGCATGCAGGATCGCGACGAGCGAACGGCCGGCGTGCGCATGGCGCTCGACGAGCGCGTCGGGCGCAGGGGAATTCGGGGACATCGGTTATGCTCCTCCAAAGTCTCATATGTGCCACTGATTCATATAGTGCACACCGGGACTTCGTCCTGATTGATTTTGAGCAACGATAAGCGGAAGATTCCGCAGTCGCAATAGGAAATCGGAGTGCATAATTGGTTCGAATCGAATGCGACGCGTATCTGACCGTACGCGACTCGGAGGGCCGCACCGCCAGCCTGTCGGACGTCGCTCCGCTGCTGGAGCTCGTGGCCGTTACGGGCAGCATCGCGCAGGCTGCGCAGGCGAAAGGGCTGTCGTATCGGCACGCCTGGGGCATGCTGCGGGCGCTGGAAGCGTGCGTCGGCGGCGAGTTGATCGAGACCGCGCGCGGCAAGGGGTCGACGCTGTCGCCGTTGGGGCAGGCAGTCGTCGATGCGCAGCGCCTCGCGCGCAGCCGTCTCGACGGAAACCTGCGCGCGCTGGCGGCCGAGGTGGCGAGCGACCTGAACCGGCGGCTCGCGCAGCGCGACGGCGCCGTGCGGATCCATGCATCGCACGGCTATGCGGTTGCGACGCTCGTTTCCGCGCTCGTCGATGCGCAGGCAGCCGTGGATATCAAGTATCGCGAGAGTGTCGAGGCCGTGCAGGCGCTCGCGCGCGGCGAATGCGAGCTGGCCGGGTTCCATCTGCCGCGCGGCGCGTTCCGCGAGCAGTGCGCGCAGATCTACCGACCGTGGCTCGACGACACGCGTCACGTGCTGATTCATCTGACGCGTCGCCAGCAGGGGCTGTTCGTGCCGCGTGGCAACCCGAAGCAGGTCAGCGGGCTCGCCGATCTTGCCCGCAGCGACATCCGCTTCGTCAATCGGCAGCCGGGGTCGGGCACGCGCATGCTGCTCGATCTCGCGTTGCGCGCGATCGGCATCGATCCTGAGCGTATCGACGGCTATGCGTCGGCCGAACTCACGCACTCTGCGATCGCCGCGTTCGTCGCGAGCGGGATGGCCGATCTCGGCTTCGGCGTCGAGCCGGCCGCCCATCATTTCGGGCTCGATTTCATCCCGGTCGTCGACGAGGACTATTACTTCGCGTGCGAACGCGCGCAGCTCGACTCGCGGCCGCTTGCCGGCGTGCTGGCCTTGTTGCGCGATGCTCGCTTCGTCGAGCGCGTCGCGCATCTCGACGGTTACGATCCGGCCGCGTGCGGGACGCTGACCGGGATCGCGGCGGGACTCGCCGGTCCCGACGGGGCGGGCGCGCCGGAAGGCAATGCACGGTAACGGGGGCGCGTGCGAACCGCGCTGCAGCAGGGAGGGATTTGCGCTACGCTTGCCGCTTGATCAACGTTCCAACAAGCACGCCGTTCAGGCGTCATCCCGCCATGAAACTTTCCGTTCCCCTCTCTGCGGCAGCGTTGACCGCGGGGCTTCTTCTTGCCGTTTCGCCGTTTGCGCTTGCGCAGAATTCCCCGGGCGTGCCCGGCGGGATCCTGAGCGACCAGTTCCGCCTGAACGAGCATCCGCAGATGCCCTTCGCGGCGTCGACGCCGTCGCAGAAATTCCAGAGCGGCAAGAAGTCGGCATTGCGCCGCAAGGGTGATATGGGTGATCCGAACGGCTGCAACCTGAAGTGCCCGATGGACACTCAGTAAACAAACGCAGGCGCGCCGGGTCGTCGTCGACGCGACCGTCTGGTCGAGCCGCGCCGATGCCGCACGGTTATTTTCGAGCCCCGCAGAGCGTGCTGCCTTGCGGGGCTCGTGCTTTGTGGTCCGTCGTTATGTCGTGCGATCGTGCGGTGTCGGATCGGGTGCGTGTCTTATCTAGGGTTAACCCTTGATTCAGGAAGGATGTCTTCCTGAAACGTGCCTTATTCTTAAGCATCCGCCTACATAAACTTCAGTTTGTCAGCGATGAACGGGTGTTCACCGCGAAATCAGACAAATCTGGAGGTAGGTCATCATGAAGTCGCTCGTTCAAGCTGTTGTCGTTGCTGCCGCTCTCGTTGCTCCGGTCGTTTCGTTCGCGCAGTCCGGCTCGGCACTCACCCGCGCACAGGTTCGCGCCGAACTGGTTCAGCTCCAGCAGGCCGGTTACAACACCGCGAGCGGCGAAGATCCGCACTATCCGGAAGCGATCCAGGCCGCCACGGCGCGTGTTGCCGAGCAACAGCGCAGCGCGTTGGCCCAGGCACACGGTGCTGACGCCAGCGGCTATGGCGCGCAGGGGCAGGGCGCATCGGCATCGGGCTCGCGTGCGATCGGCGTGCGTCCGGCCAGCGCAGAAGAAATGAAGTCGCTGTATCGCGGCAGCTAAGCCGTGCATCGCCCGGGGAGGCCGCGCGGCGGGTGCGACGGTGCGTCGCGTCCGGGTCGCGGTGCCGGGCGGGTGCCGTCTGCGGCGGTCGATCACCGCGCGGGCGGCACCGAACATCCGTTACCTCCTGCCGCCGGTAGACCGGCGGCATTCCGCTCGGCCCGTTCGGGGCTGGGCGCTTTTTCGGAAGGCGCGGGATGTGGCGTGTCGCCGGCAACAAAAAACCCCGCAGACTCGCGTCATGCGGGGTTCGTGCGTCAAGCGTGGAATTTGGTGGTGGGGGCGCACCCTATCTAAAAATCGCGCCATCCCAGCAGTTTGGCACTCACGATAGCGGCTGGTTGATTCGTCAGATGTTATAGGATTGGTGCAAAATCGTCTCCCATCTTTCTGGCAACGAGCGGGCATTTTATAGAGGATGCCAAAACATTTGATGCGGCTTGGTCGGTGCTCGCTTGCCATCCAGTTCGATTCCGTTTGGGAATCGAACCGACGTCCTAATTTAGACTTGGCTTGCGGACGAAGCAGCGCCTTCATGGACTCCCGTCAACTTATTGGAAGGGAGTTCAAGATGGATATTGTTTACTTCAATCAGCGCCAACTGGCTGCCCGCTGGGGCGTCAGCGAGGCCACGCTAGAGCGCTGGCGTAGCGATGGGGTCGGACCGAGATATTTGAAATTGGTTGGTAAGGTGCTCTATCGCCACGTGGACATCGAGGCTTTCGAGGAGGCGAGCGCAAGGGCGGCAACTCCGGGCAAGAGAAAGCCTCGTGCAGAGACGGCCTCAGTCGATCAGAGTTCAATACCTGACCGAAGCGTCGATTTTTCGCGGCTGGTCGGCCCGGCTCAGCGTTGGTATCACGTAGTCAGAGCGCAGGGCGGGAGAGTGGCGTCGAACCCGCATTCGCCTTTCGAGTCAGACAATAACGCCTCGGAATTGAGGGGCTGAAAGGGTTGGCTGTGAGCAGCCAAGGCGCTTTCCACTAACCGGGGTCGATGCGGCCGGTTGAGTTGCAATGGCCCGGCTGCTACACCGGGCTCCATTCTCCGCAAGTAAGCCATCACCGTAGACAATTCCCCCGATTGCGTTCCGCTCGGGGGATTCTCGATGGCACACAAGCTTTGCGTCTGCTGTGGGGATGTGTTCGTACCGCGTCAGCAGATGCCTCATCAGACCTACAGCTCGTCGCTCGCTTGCCAGCGCGCCCGCAAGCGTCAGTGGCAGCGCGAGAAACTCCGCACCGACTCCGACTACCGCGATAACCAGCGTGATGCGCAGCGCGCGTGGTTGAGCCAGAACCCGGATTACTGGCGTCAGTACCGGCGTGACCCTCTAGACCACGCGCTCGACATAATAATGGGGGCGGAATGCCTTCGTTGTTCTGTTGTTGTTCATATTCTGCTTGACCGTTTGGGGCGGTGCACCTAAGATCATTCGGAACAACGACTGAACAACGAGGTGCAGCGTGGAGAGACGGTTTGTCGCGACCCTGAGTCGATCGCAGGGCCGGAGTGCATGGGCGGTGATTTTTCGTCACCCGGTTCGGCTCGATCCGAATACCGGCAAACCAGGGCTGAGGGTTCGCCAAGGACTCGGGACGTCCGAAGAAACCGAGGCGAACGACCTAAAGGAGCAGCTCAATCAATTGCTTGCGGAAGGCGCCTTCTGGAGTCTGCCCGCGCGGGCTGAGGCTGAAAAGCGGTTCCACCGCCGGGTTGTCGAAATCTTCTACCACGGCATGGAGCCTGAGCAGAGCGACTTCAGCGCGATCCGCGAGTCGATCATTCCCTTGCCAACGTCCAATGACTCAGACTATAGGCGGGCGCTGCTCCTCGGAACCACTGGCGCCGGCAAGACGACGTTGCTGCGGCAGTTGATGGGTACGGATCCCGAAACCGAGCGTTTCCCATCAACATCAACGGCGAAGACTACGGTGCACGAGACCGAGGTCGTACTTGCCCCAGGGCCGTTCAAGGCCGTGGTCACGTTCTTTCCCGTCGACGAGGTCCGTGAGCATCTGAACGAGTGCATCTCGGAGGCTGTGCTGGTCGCCTACCGTGGCGATAGCGACGGCGAAGTGCTGCGTAAGCTGCTGATGCACGTCAACCAGAGGTTCCGCTTCAACTATGTTCTTGGCAACGGGCCTCAGGTCGATGATGTCGACGATGACGAGGATGAAGAGGACGACGTTCTCGAGCTGACCGAGGATTCTGCCGCTGATGGCGCTATTGATCTCGAGGCTACAAACGCTTTGTTGAGCAAGACGTTGACTGCGCTGCGCGCCATTGCCGCCCGCCACGGCGATCAACTGAAGACCGAACTCGGTGCCATCGACGAGAAGGATCAGCGGGTCGTCGACGAGCTGTTCGAGGAGGAGCTTGATCGCCGGCTTCGCGAAGATGACGAGTTTCACCGTATTAGCGACGAGCTCATGGACGAGGTCGAGTTGCGCTTCTCGCTGCTCACCGATGGCACCGTGCGGCGCAATAAGCAGGGCTGGCCGCAGTCGTGGTCATGGGAGACGGATGATCGCGAGAACTTCATCAAGACGGTCACTCGCTTTTCCAGCAACCATGCCCCGCGGTTCGGGCGCTTGTTGACTCCGCTGGTAAATGGCGTCCGTGTGGCGGGCGCATTCCTGCCCGCGTGGAGTGGTGGACAGCAACCTAAGCTGGTACTGCTCGATGGCGAAGGCCTAGGCCACACACCTAAGTCGGTCGCAGCCATCTCGACTTCGCTCACGCGGCGTATCGAGTCGACGGATGCCATCGTGCTCGTCGACAACGCCGTGCAGCCGATGCAGGCTGCGCCGGTTTCGGCCATGAAGGAGATGATCACCTCGGGCAGTGCCAGCAAGCTGCTGCTGGTGTTTACGCATTTCGACGAAGTCAAGGGCGACAATCTACCAAACGCGGCAGCCAAGGAGCAGCACGTCCTGGCTTCCGCTGAAAACGTTCTTGCTTCGATTGGCGAGGAACTGGGTCCCTTCGCAGAACGGGCACTTCGTGGTCGGCTGAAGGATGCTTGCTTCTTCGTCGGTGGCATCGACGAGGATCTGGATGCCACGAAGAAGGCGCACAAGCGGACCATCGGTCAATTGCAGGCGCTGTTGGCCGCCATCGATGCCATCGTGGAGACGCCGGCACCTGTCTACGCGAAGCCGGTGTATGACCGAATGAATCTCGTCCTAGCCGTGAAGAACGCGGCTGAGAGCTTCCACGATGCATGGTGGCCGCGCCTCGGCCTCTCCTACAAGCCTGGCGTGAGCAAGGAGCATTGGAAGCGTATCTGGGCATTGAGCCGACGACTCAGCACCCCTGGTCTTGGCGACGAGTTCGATAACCTAAAGCCGGTCGCAGATCTTCGTAAGCAGCTTCAGGATCGGTTGTATGTGCTGCTGCAGAACCCGCTGAGGTGGGCTCCGGCCGAGCCGACTGATGACGAGCATAAGCAGCAGGTGTTTGACGGCCTCGCCAACGCGCTATCCGCCAAAACGCTGGATCTCGCCACCCGTCGCGTTCGAGCCGAACGGATATCGGAATGGCAGTCGGCGTTCAACCAGTCAGGGCGCGGGTCTAGCTATGCGCGGGCCTCGATTATCGGCGAGCGAATTTACGAGCGTGCGGCACCGATTCCCGACGTAACTCCCTCGTTGGATCGCAATTCCTTTCTGCACGAAGTGGCGGCGTTGGTGGCGAGTGTCTGCGAGGACGGTGGTGCTGAACTCGCGTAGCAGCGAGGACCTGAATGTGACTGAGACATTGACGCTGTTTCGCGTGCTAATCGCCGTGACTAACTCCGGGAAATCGAAATGAATGATCCACACGTACTAACACTTCTACAAATGCGGTTGCTCATTGGCTTCCTTGGCGAGCGTACCCAGTTTGCATGGTGGCCGACGGCGTTCTACGAGGCATCGAGCCGACTCTTTCTCGAACCGGTGTTCTCGAAGACTGCAGGGTTGGCACAGTACCACGGCATCGTAGAGGCAGCGCGCCGGCTGCATGACGAACACCTGAGTGTCGGTAGCTACCACCTATTCCGTCTGCCTGAGGAGGTCGAACAGGATATTCACACCCTCGTGCAGGACGGTGATAGTGCAACACTCGCAGGTCAAACTCTTCATAATAAAGATTTGGCATTGGTGGCATTGAAGAATATGACGTCGGCGACGCCAACAACCGGCGAGGGGCCGCTTGCATTAGGCAAAGTTAATGAATTGGACGCTGACGATGTTTTGAAGGCGATCGCTGGCGCCTATTGGTCAGCCTTCACGCGAAACGTAAGGGTCTATCCTTATCTGGCGGGGTAGGTGTGAGCGAGAAGCAGAAGTACGATACCAACTTAGCCATGGGTTTGGGTCTTATAGAAGAGACAAAAGTTCTTCTAAAAACCTGGAGTTACCCGATGGGTGCAGCAGACCTGTATAAAGAGGTCCTGCATTCCGGTGTTTTGTCGCGCATTTCGGCATATCGGCTAAGAAATATCGTCATCCGTTGCTTTGGCAATAGATACTTGGTCAACGCAGGTAAGCCGGCGCGCACGCTAAAGAAATTGCTGCCGAGTTTGACTTCGCCGGAGCTTGTACAGCTCTTCTTCATCTTTACATGTCGTGCAAATCCGATTTTGGCTGACTTCGTCAGGGACGTTTATTGGAGCAGCTACGAATCGGCGGCTCGGTTCATCACAAAGGACATGGCCGAGCGGTTCATTCGTCGCGCAATTGATGACAACAGGACTCCGTCCCGTTGGGCAGATGGGCAAGTCGAGCGCGTGGGCAGATATTTAACAGGATGCTGCTCGGATTTCGGTTTGCTTGGGCGACCCACACCAGCAGGAAGACCCCTGCTCCCGCATAGGATCGAGCCGAAGGTTATTGCCTATCTCGCCCATGACCTGCATTTCATGGGGGTCGGTGACAACGCATTGCTGGCGCATGAAGACTGGTTCCTGTTCGGCCTAGAGCGTGAAGACGTGCTGGAAGAAATAAAGCGGCTTTCGCTCAAGGGGCTTCTCATCATTCAGGCGGCTGGCGACGTGATTCGCGTCAGCTGGAAACAACAAGACATGGAGACGCTCTGCGATGTCCTCACTCAAAGCTGATTTCGACGAGTTGCGCGAGCGCATTCGGCACGGGCGGGAGCTCGGCCATGCGAGCTTCGAGCCGATCTATTACCTAGTCTTCCCGCCAGAGCAAATCCTTGAGGTAAAGCGACAGACGTCCGCCTGGCTGGCCAAGCTTCACCAGGAAGGCTGGGACGTTCACACATTCTCCATCGTCGAACAGATCTGGGCCCTGCTCAAGGACGATCCGTTCTGGTCGCTCTGCGTGATGGAAGACAAGGCAGCACCATTGGACTGGCCGCGTACCAACAAGGCGCTGGCCGACATCCTGACAACTGAGAATGGCTTGCTCAAGCGGCTTGAGGACGCTCTACAGCCGCTGGAGGGGCAGCAGAACGCGCTGCTGTTGGTAACCGACGTTGAGGCACTGCATCCGTTTATGCGGATCGGCGCCATCGAAAGCCAGCTCCAGGGCAAGTTTCACGCGCCGACGATTTTTCTGTACCCCGGCGTGCGAACCGGCAAGACACGCTTGAAGTTTCTCGGCTTCTACCCGGAAGACGGCAATTACCGCTCCGTCCACGTCGGCGGCTGAACAGACAAAAGAACCCTAAGACTATGACCATTCGCTCACTCTTCGATCCAAGCAAGGACATCTACCGGACCATCGAAAAGGTCATCACTTACGGCGCCTCGCAAGAGAGCCGCCTCAAGGCTGAGATCTCCGAATACGTGGTCACCGAGAGCATTGAGGAGCAGTTCCGCAAGCTCCTTGATCGCATGCAGCTCGCAATGGAGTCCGGCGGCGAAAATGAAGTGGGCGTCTGGGTTTCTGGCTTCTACGGTTCCGGTAAGAGTTCGTTCACCAAGTACCTCGGCCTGGCATTTGATGATCAGCGCACCATCGATGGGACGCCGTTCATTAACTACTTGCAAGACCGCCTTCACAAGCCGCAGACCAAAGCGCTCCTCAGCACTGTGGCAAAGCGCTTCCCGGCCGCGGTGGTCATGCTGGACCTTGCCAGTGAAATGCTCGCTGGCGCCACGATGGAAGACGTCTCCACTGTTCTCTATTTCAAGGTGCTGCAGTGGGCGGGCTACTCGCGCAACCTTAAGGTTGCCGCTTTCGAGCGCATGGTCGAAAAGGATAGCCGCACGCCCGAGCTGCATGAACGGATCGCGAAGGCGCTGCCGGGCGCAACCTGGGCGCGCGTGCAAAACAACCCGCTGGCAATTGACGGGCTGATCCCCAAAATCGCCCATGAGATGTACCCGGCGCTCTTCCCCGAGGCCAAGTCCTTCTCGTCCAGTACCGAGGGCTTCTTCCAGTTCGAAGACCAGCGTGTGCAGGAGATGATCGACATCGTCCGCGAAAAGAGCGGCAAGCAGAACATCATCTTCATCGTCGACGAAGTGGGGCAGTACGTTGCCTCGCGCGACAACCTGATCCTTAACCTTGATGGCCTGGCCAAGAACCTCAAGCGGCTGGGCGACGGAAAGGCCTGGATCATCTCCACCGCGCAGCAGACCCTGACCGAGGACGACCCTCGCGCAGCCCTGAACTCCGACAAGCTCTACAAGCTCAAGGATCGCTTCCCGATCCAAATTGACCTTGAGTCGAGCGACATCAAGGAAATCTGCTACCGCCGTCTGCTTGGTAAATCACCGGCTGGCGAAACTGAGCTCGGCAAGCTGTTTGACGCCCACGGCCAGGCACTGCGACACAACACCAAACTGCAAGACGCCAAGTATTACGACGCAGACTTCAGCAAAGAGAGTTTCACCAATCTCTACCCGTTCCTGCCGGCTCACTTCGACATCCTGCTGCACCTGCTGGGCGCCCTAGCCAAGTCCACCGGTGGCATCGGCCTGCGCTCTGCAATCAAGGTGATCCAAGACGTCCTGAAGGGTGAAGGCGGTTCCAAGGCAATGGCCGATCAGCCCGTGGGCTGGCTCGCCACCACCGTCACGCTGTACGACGAGCTGGAAAAGGATATCCGCCGCGCCTTCACGTCTATTCATCAAGCGGTTGGCAAGGTCCAGATTCGCTTCCCGGATTCGCAGCTCCATCAGGACATTGCGAAGTCCGTCGCCGTGCTGCAGATTCTGGGCAATCTGCCGGTGTCAGTGCAGAACGTCGCCAGCTTGATGCATCCCTCCGTCACGGCACCTTCGCATCTCGACACGGTCAAGAAGGCCGTCGAAGAAATGCTGGGCGACGTGCATGTGCCGCTGGGCGAAAAGGATGGCAGCCTGGTATTCCTCAGCGAGAAGCTGCGAGATATCGAACAGGAGCGCGGCGCCATTGCAATGCGCACTGTCGATGTGAAGCGCATCTTCAACGATGCGCTGCGCGAGTCCTTCGATCCGCTGCCCCGCGTCAGCCTTCACGGCACGATGGGCGTCGCAACGGGCCTGAAGGTCCAGGCCGGTAGCGCCATCACCAGCCTGGCTGGTGACAGCAACGCTATCCAAACGGTCGCTGAGCTGGTGCCCGCCAGCGACTACGAAGCTGCCAAGAACCGGATGCTGGACGACTCCCGCAGTCGCGCCGGTCGCAATGTCATTGGCCTCTTGGCCCGGGCCAACGCTGACCTTGACGACCTGGCGAATGAAATCTATCGCTGCCAGCGCATCGCGGAGCTGCACCGTAACGAGCCCGACCAAGAGGTCAAGGACTACTGCACCGGCCAGCTCGACCGCGCTGCCAAGCTCGCGACCCAACTGCAAAGCAAGATCAAACAAACCCTACAAGCCGGTTCGTTTGTCTTCCGGGGGCAGGCCACTGCCGTGTCGGCGCTGGATGCCGACCTGCTAGAAGCCGCTAAGAAGCTGCTTTCGGACGTGGCCGACCAGGTGTTCGACCGTTACGTCGAAGCGCCGGTACGCGCCGGAACCGATACCGCTGAAAAATTCCTGAAGGTTGCCAACCCCGCTGCCATCAGCAGTGCGCTGGACCCGCTCAGCCTCGTGCAAACCGTCGCGGGGCGCGCATCCTTCAAGACCGACCACAAAGCGATGATCAGCATCCGGGACTACATCGACAAGCGCGGCACTGTCGATGGCAAGCGGCTGCTCGACGATTTTTCAAACGATCCATTCGGTTGGTCACCCGACACGACGCGCTACATCGTGGCGGCCATGCTCATGGCCGGTGAAATCAAGCTGAAGGTCTCGGGGCGTGAAGTCACGGCCGCAGGCCAACAAGCCATTGATGCCCTGAAGACCAATAACTCGTTCAAGCAGATCGGCGTCACACTGCGCGACGAGCGTCCGTCTATCGAAACCCTCGGTCGGGCGGCGGAGCGACTCTCTGAACTGGTCGGTGACATGGTCATCCCGCTGGAGCAGGAGATCAGCAAGGCGGCGGCAAAGCACTTCCCACGCTTCCAGCACGATTATGGTTCCTTGGCCGAAAAGCTCAGTGGGCTTGGTCTGGCAGGCAGCGAGCGCATCCGCACCTTGAACCAGGACATTGCCGACGTCCTGTTCACCGATGCATCCGACGCGCCGCAGCGCCTGGGCGCCGAAACTTCGGCCATTTACGACAACCTCAAGTGGGCGCAGGAAGTGAAGCGCGTGCTCGACAACGGGCTCGACACCACGCTGCGAGACTTGCAGGCTCATCGCCGCGAAATCGAGGCGTTGCCGGACACCGGCGTGCCGGGTGAGCTGCGCCGCGAGGTAGCTGAGGACCTGGCGACCCTGTCGGAGCGCTTGGGCAAGGAGGACTTCTACAAGCACACGGCTGACTTCAACTCGCAACTCACCCATTTGAAGGGCCGGGTGCGCGACGCGGTCGTCACGCTGTCCGATCAGCAGAAGCTGCGTCTGAAAGAAGGCGTCGAGGAACTGCAGCGTATCCCCGAGTGGGAAGAACTCACTCAGGAGGAGCGCGGCAACGCCGTCAACCGGCTGGATGGCCTCGCCTTGGCAGCCACGCAGGATCTGGTGGGGCTCAAGAAGCTCCTAGCGCGCGACTATGACATCAACAGCACCCTCGAAGACCTGAAACGGTCGATTCAACGCCAGGGCCAGGAACGCCTGCGTCAGCGCATGGAGGAAGAACGCGCCAAGTCCGGCGAGAAAGGCCCCGCCAAGCTCTCCAAGTCGATTGCGGTGCCGACCAAGATGACGTCGGCTGCAGACATTGATGCGCTGATTCAGCAGCTGCACGAAATCAAGGCACAGCTTGGCCTCTACGCAGAGATCGAAGTGACCTTCTCTGTGGGCAATGGAGGCAATCAATAAATGGCTTTCGACCAAACAACAAGAAACCGCCTGCAGCGCTTCGTCAACGATGCGCGCCGCGTGCTGGAAGAAGAATTCACACGCCAGCTGCAGAACGATTACGGCATGGACCCGAACTCAGGCAGCGTGGCGGATCTGGGCAACCTGCGCCATATCAACGACGCCCAGCGCGAAACTGCACGCATCCTGCGCGACACCCTGGCCCACTACACCGCCAGTGGCGATATGAACGCCATGCAGGGTCTGGATCGCATCGTGCGCGAGCAGGCCTTCACCGTGCTCAACCGCCTGGCAGCCCTACGCATGGCGGAGGCTCGCGGCTTACTTGTCGAGTCGGCGGGCAACGGCTTCCAGGCCAAGGGCTTTCAGCTCTACGCTCGGCTGGCCGGCACCGGCCTCGGCGAAACCGGAGATGCCTACCGCGTGTACTTGTTCAGCGTGTTCGATGAGCTCGCCCAAGACCTGCCGGGCCTGTTCGACCGCTACTCACCGCAGGGCCGCCTGTTCCCGCGCGAAGCCGCGCTGCTGCAAGTGCTGAATCTGATAAACGATGCCGACATCGCCCCGCTGTGGAGCGAGGACGAGACCATCGGCTGGATCTATCAGTACTTCAACTCCAAAGAAGAGCGCAAGGCCATGCGCGATGCCTCGCAGGCGCCGCGTAACAGCCGCGAATTGGCAGTGCGCAACCAGTTCTTTACGCCGCGCTACGTGGTCGAGTTCTTGGTGGACAACACCTTGGGCCGCCTGTGGTTCAACGCCACTGGTGGGGCAACGGGCCTGCGCGAGCGCTGCCAGTACCTGTTGGTGAAACCCGATGGGGCGCAGACTCTTCACGCCGCGAAGCTGCGTGACGCGCGCACCCTCAAGCTGCTGGACCCGGCCTGCGGCTCCATGCACTTCGGCCTTTATGCCTTCGATCTTTTCGCCGAGATCTACCGGGAAGCCTGGGCCTGGGAGAAGGAACACGGCCCTGGCTCGCTGGACGTTTCCACCCAGCCCCAGGCTGCACTCAAGCCACTGAGCCAGACCTACGAAGATGAGGCTGCATTTCTGCGAGACGTGCCGCGCCTGATCATCGAACACAACATCTATGGCGTGGATATCGACCCACGTGCCGCGCAAATCGCCTCCCTGGCCCTATGGTTACGAGCGCAGCGTGCCTGGCACGACGCGGGAGTGAAGGCCAAAGACCGCCCGTTGATTGGGCGGGGCCATGTGGTTGCCGCCATTGCGCCCCCGGCAGAGCGTGAGTTGCGCCAGCAGTTCGTGGCCAACCTCGATCAGCGCGACGCCGAGCTGTTCGAGAAGACCCTGCAAATGCTCAAGGGTCTGCCGGAGCTGGGTGTGCTGCTCCAGGTCGAGCGCGAGTTGCCGCACTTGATTCGCCAGGTCTATGTGGGCAAAGGCACCGGCCTGTTTGCTGCGCAGGAGCAGGAGAACTGGCAGCAGGCGGAGGCACGTCTTCACACGGCACTCACTGAGTTCGCCCAGGCCACCAAGTCGACGTATCAGGGACGGCTGTTTGCGCAGGATGCCCTGCAGGGGCTGCGGCTCATCGATCTATGCCGTGAAGTGTTCGACGTGGTGGTGATGAATCCACCTTTTGGTGCCCTTACGAGCAACACCAAGGAGCAACTGTCAAAGGTCTACCCCCGTAGCAAGAATGACCTGGTAGCTATTTTTGTTGAGCGCGGGCTTGAACTACTCCGGCCAGGAGGTCGCATTGGCGCAATCACTTCACGTACATGTTTCTTTCTGACTAGCTACCAGAAGTGGCGAGAGGAGTTGGTATTAGGCGCAGCAAAACCAGAGGTGATGGCCGATCTGGGGCACGGGGTAATGGATGACGCGATGGTTGAGGCCGCAGCCTATGTTCTGGAGAAGGCAGCATGACGATATTCCTAGGCCTCCTTGAGGAGAAAGATAAGGCAGCTGCCTTACAAACATCTATTCGTGCATTTCGGTCGGCAGCACCGGACTCTCGGGTCTTCGCTGTCGAGCCCTCTGACTTTCAGGAAGTCCCCGGCGCTCCATTTGCGTACTGGGTGAGCGCAAACGTCAGGTCATCCTTCAAAGCAAATCCGGAGCTTGAGTCTGCAGGGCGCGACGTCCAGTCGGGGGCGTCTACGATGAATGACTTCCGGTTCTTGAGATTGTGGTGGGAGAACACTTCAAATGCTGCTGCTCGCGGCACCGAAGAAGGATCAAGCAGAGGAAAGTGGGTGACGATCTCGAAGGGAGGTTCTTTCGCGCGCTATTACATCGACTGGGAGCTACAGCTCAATTGGGAGGACGACGGTCGCGAAATCAAGGAGCATGTCGCAGCATATCGGGGTGGGAAGGGCTGGGGCTATCATTGGGCGGCTGCTCTAAACGGTTATACGCAATATTTCCGTCCGGGACTTACTTGGCCGCGACGTTCCCAAAAGGGTTTGAGTGTTCGCATCCTTCCCGGTCAGGCAATCTTTGGTGACAAGGGGCCGACGATATTTGCGCCCAATGACGATAACGAACAACTTTTGAAGTTGCTCGCGTTAACCAATTCGTCAGCGTTTTTCGAATTGGTTCGGCTTCAAATGGCCTTCGGCTCATACGAGGTTGGGGTTCTTGAAAGAACCCCCGTTGCTAGGGAGGCACTGCATCCCGATAGCGCGCTCTTGGAATTGGCACGACGGGCATGGTCCCTTACACGCACATTGGACACCGTTGAAGAGGGTTCCCACGCATTCCTATTGCCAGCCGCGTTGCGTGCCCGTCTAGGCGACTACAACCCGCCGGCGATTAAATGCGAGCTGACCGAAATTCAGTCGAAGATCGACGCGATTGCATTTGATCTATATGGATTCACCGAGGCGGACCGCAAGGCCGCATTGGGGCACAGCAGTGTTGATGAAGTTCCTGAGAACGATTCGGAGGAGGACGAAGGGGAAGACGTCAAGCCCGAGGCGTCAACTGTCGATGCACTACTCTCTTGGGCAATAGGGGTGGTATTTGGTCGCTTTGACTGGCGCCTTGCCACCGGCGAGCGCGCCGCACCCGCCGAGCCGGAACCCTTCGAGCCGCTGCCCGCCAAGAGCCCAGGCATGCTGCCTGACCGGGCAGCGCCCTTCCATGCGCACGAAGGCATACTGGTGGACGACCAAGGCCATCCCCACGACCTCGCGCGCCTGACTGAGGAGGTTCTTGCTCGCGTCGACGTGACCGTTCCGGATGATGTGCGCCGTTGGTTGCAGCGAGATTTTTTCGCCTTCCATCTGCAGCGCTACTCCAAGAGTCGCCGCAAAGCACCGATTTACTGGCCGCTGACCACTACGTCCGGCAGCTATACGCTTTGGGTCTATTACCCTAGCCTCACCAGCCAGACGCTATACACGGCGATCAACGACTTCGTCGAGCCCAAGCTCAAACAAGTCGGCGCTGACGTGACGGCGCTGCGCAATAAGGGATTGGCCCGCACGCGCGACGACGAAAAACAGTTCGAGGCCCTGCAGGCCTTCGAGCTGGAGCTGATCGAACTGCGCGACAACCTGCTCAAGCTCGCGCCTACCTACAAGCCCAACCACGACGACGGCGTACAGATCAGCGCCGCGCCGCTATGGCCGCTGTTCCGTCACAAGCCCTGGCAGAAGGTACTCAAGGACACCTGGACCAAGCTTGAAAAAGGTGACCATGACTGGGCGCACCTGGCCATGAACTACTGGCCGGAACGCGTGTGCGAGAAATGCAAGACCGACAAGTCGCTCGCTATCGCGCGTGGACTGGAGGATTTGTACGTTGAGCCGGAGGCTGCACCTAAGAAGCCACGCGGCAAGAAAAACGCGGGGAGCGACGAATGATCCAAGACGTAAAGGCGCTGCCGGTAATCCTGAGCCTGCGGGAGGACAAATGACGATTGCGGAATTTATTCGAGAGAGCGTACTAAGGCCGCGCCTGGAGCAGACGGGCTGCTTGGTGGTGTACGACGTTGACAAGCGCTACCGCGAGCAGTGCTTCGACCTTGCGGC
This sequence comes from Burkholderia sp. Bp8998, assembly GCF_003854235.1. Lineage (NCBI taxonomy): Bacteria > Pseudomonadati > Pseudomonadota > Betaproteobacteria > Burkholderiales > Burkholderiaceae > Burkholderia > Burkholderia sp. Bp8998. The sequence goes on along the minus strand of NZ_QTQF01000006.1, from coordinate 78,363 downwards.
CGACAAGGTGCGGGTCATCGATGCATCTGAAAGCAGTATTGAAAGCCGCGAGGCCGCGCTGCTGGCGCTGCGCGAGCTGGTGCAACCCAAGGCGCCGCTGGAAGGTGTGCTGATCTATGTGCCAGCCAATCGCCCCGAAACCGAAGAACAGAAACAGGCTGATCCGTTTGCACTGTACGCAGAATGCGGCGCGGTGTTTCCACAAGACGATGGCGACGAATACCTGAGCCTTTGCCTGCGCGCCAGGCCGGATCACGCGACCGAGATTCGGCAGGTATTTGGCGGGTCACCTGCGGGGCCTACCTTTGCGGTGATCGACGCGATCGGCGGTGGCGTGAGCTGGCCCCAGTTGCGAGCTACTCTGCGGGTGGAGTCTGGCCGCGAGATTCTGGCGGCCCTGCTGGCGCCGAGCGGCAGCCAAACCGAAGCGCTCAAGGGACAAGAAGGCTGGGTGCAGGAGGCGCGCGATTTCCTGCGCGCTACCTTGGGCCTGAACGTGAAGACGCGCGGCAAAACGTGGTCCGCCTTGGCGGATGAGCTGTGGCGCTATGTGCTCTTCAGCGAGTTCGTTTTTGATTTGCCGGGGGCGCTTCCGGAGACGCTGAAGGGGGTGCCACACGCACCGATGGAAGCCAGGCCTATCGTCGAGGATGTGTGCGACCGTTTGCGCACTGATCCTAAGACACGCGCGGCTTATATCGAGCGCGCGGAAGCCATCGAGGCAGAGCTCAACCTGACCGATTTGTGTGGGGCCATTGACGATTTGGGCGAGCGCGACACTTTCCCCTTCGAGGAGCGAACCTTCCTGCGCACGGCGATCAAGGGCATTGTCACCGGCGACACCGATGCCACACGCCGGGTGCTGACTCGCCACAAGAGCTCTGTCTGGCTAGGCAAAGGCGAAAGCCAAGCCCAGTGGGAGCTGGTGCGCTCTGGTTTGAGTCTGGTTGAGGCCTGCGAAGACTTCGAACGGCAGTTGCCAGACCGCGCCCGTTCCCAGGCTGAGCTGATCGATTTTTACCTGGGCAGCCTGCGCGAGGCTGACCGCTTGCAACGCGAATTTGAGCAAGCGGCAGGTGACTTTCTTGACCAGCACGGCCTGATGCATGAAGTGATCAGTCAGGCCCGGGCCCGTTATCGGCGCTTGGCGGAGAAGGTTCAGGGTGTGTTCGTGAAGCATGTCGAGACGACGGGGTGGCCGCCTAGCGGGCGCCTAGCCAATGCCGATGCTTTTGATCGCCTAGTGGCCGATCGCCTCAAGGAGCGCGGGCGCAAGGTGGCCTACCTGATGGTGGACGCTCTGCGCTATGAGCTGGGTGTGGCCCTCGAGAAACTGCTGGCGGAAGACGGGCCCGTCGAGCTGCAAGCGGCTTATGCGCAGCTGCCCACCATCACCCTGGTCGGTATGGCCAGCTTGCTGCCTGGCGCCCGCACGGGGCTGACCCTGGCGCTGGAGAACGAATCACTCGTTCCCAAGCTGGACGGGGCGGCGGTGAGCAATGTTGCGCAGCGAATGGGTGTCCTGAGCAAGAAGTATGGCGACCGCTTCGCGGAGATGCCGCTCAACGATTTCGTGCGCGGTAAACCCAAAATTGCCGAGACCGTCGACCTGCTGGTGTTGCGATCCACCGAGATTGATAGCCAACTGGAGAGCAACCCAGAGACGACGCTCGGGTTGATTCCGGGCACGCTCAAGCTGATTCGCGTCGCACTCCATAAGTTGCGTGGCATGGGCTTTAAGGAGGCGGTCATTGTCACCGACCATGGCTTTTTCCTCAATGCACAAGCGGAGGCCGGCGATGTGTGCGTGAAGCCGCAAGGAAAATGGCCGGTCAACGCGCACGACCGCATGATGCTGGGCGATGGTACGGCTGATGGGCACAGCCTGGTTGTAAGCGCAGAGAAGGTCGGTATTCGCGGGGATTTCACGCAAGTGGCGCTACCGCGCAGCATGGCGCCCTATCGCTCAGGGCACCTGTATTTTCACGGCGGAGCATCCCTGGCGGAGGCCGTTGTGCCCGTGCTGGTTGCTCGGCTGGATACCGCCGTCCAGGCGGATCTTCGCAAGGTGGTGGTCGAGCTGAGCTACAAGAACGGCGCCAAACGAATAACTACGCAATTGCCGGTCATCGAAGTGATACTGGTGGCCGACGACATGTTCTCCCAAGACACGAGCGTGGAAATTCTGCTGGAAGCTCAGGACATTAAAGGCAATGTGGTGGGTGAGCCGCGCCCGGGCGGAGATGTGAACCCTGCGACCAGAACTGTGACCCTGATGCCAGGCCAGCGCAAGCAAATCGCGCTGCGGATGGATGATGAGTTCAGAGGCAAGTTCGCGGTCAAGGCGCTGAACCCCACAACTCTGGCGGCCTACAGCAATCTGGCGCTTGAAACCGACTATACGGAATGAGCCCTATGGACGAACTCGACCAAAAATTAAACGCCACATTCGACGGCAAGGTTCTTCGTAAGGACCTGCTGCATCGGATTAAAAAGGGCACCAACGTCCCGACGTTCGTCCTGGAGTTTCTGCTCGCCAAGTATTGCGCCAGCAACGACCAGGCAGAGATGGATGCCGGCATGGAGGCCGTGCTGTCGTCGCTGCAAGAAAACTACGTGCGGCCAGACGAGGCCAATGCGGCGCAGTCCAAGGTGGCCACCAAGGGCAAGCATCGGTTCATCGACAAGGTTCACGTTCGCTACGTCGAAAAGGAGAAGCGCCACTGGGCATCGCTGGAAAACTTCAATTCGCAACGCATCGCGATTGGCGAGAAGTTTTACCGTGATAACGACAGGCTGCTGGAAGGAGGCATTTGGGCGGAAGTCACACTGGCGCACAACGACATTGATGAAGACGACTACGCGTTCTCGATCGAGGATCTGCGTCCCATTCAGCTGACACGCTTTGATTTCGAGCGCTATGCAGAGGGGCGCGCTGCGTTCACGCGTGATGAATGGCTCGCGGCGGTGTTGCGTTCCGTGGGGCTGGAGCCCAGCAAGCTCTCGAAGCGCGTGCAGATGCACTTCATCGCCAGATTGGCTGCGCTGGTTGAGCCCAACTACAACTACATCGAGCTGGGGCCACGCGGCACCGGCAAGTCCTATTTCTTCAGTGAGTTTTCGCCCTATGCCACCTTGATCTCGGGCGGCCAGGCAACCAAGGCAACGCTGTTCTACAACAACGCGCGTCGCAAGGTGGGGCTGGTTGGATTTTGGGACACGGTGGCCTTTGACGAAGTGGGCGGCATCAAGGTCAAAGATCCGGACACCATCCAGATCATGAAGGACTTCATGGCCAACGGGCGCTTTTCGCGTGGGGCCGAAGTCATCGCCGATGCCAGCCTGAGTTTTGTCGGCAACATCGACGTGTCGGTGCAGCAGGTGGTCAACTCCAACGAGCACGATCTGTTTCAGCCGTTGCCGCCAGAGCTAGACCTCGCTGTTATGGACCGTTTCGCAGCGTACATCCCAGGTTGGGAGATGCCCAAGAACAGCAGTGAGTTCCTGACTAGCAACTACGGGTTCATCACTGACTACCTAGCAGAAGCCTTCCACTATCAGTTCAAGCACACGAATCGGTATGAGGAAGTGAGCAAGCGTATTCGACTCGGCAAATCGATCGAGGGGCGCGACGAAAAAGGCATCAAGAAGACCGTTTGCGCATTCTTGAAGGTACTGCACCCCAACGGTCCGCCGACCGACGAAGAGTTCGAGGAGTACGTGGCTTATGCGACGGAGTGTCGCCGCCGCGTCAAGGAGCAGATGAACAAGCGCAAACCAGATGACGAGTTTGCGCGAATCAACTTGTCCTACTTCAAGGCCAGCGGGGAGGAAGTGGTGGTTTTTTGTCCTGAGTCGAAGGATGCGCCCGCAACGCAACAGCCGGCTCGTCGTCGTTTAAATCAGGCGGATGGCCAGCCTACTGAGGTGGCCGAAATGCAACCCGCTGCGCAGCCAGAACCTGCTGCACAGGCATCTCAATCGGCGCCTACACCGGCATCACCGGCCCAGGCGACTGTTGCGCCGTCTCCGGCGGAGCTCAAGGAACAGCACTTCACCATTCTCTATGGCGACACTGGCTACAGCTATGAGTCGATTATGGGCCCCTATCTGCGGGGTGCCAAATCCGTCGTGATCGAGGACCCGTACATTCGGCTGCAGCATCAGATTCAGAACTTTGTTCGATTCTGCGAGACGGTTCTGAAAGCTGGAACGGTGAAGAAGATCAACCTGATCACTGGCTACGACGACAAGACCCAGTTGGCCGACATCGCAGAAAAACTCGATGAGCTGAAGCAAAGCCTACTGGAGTTGGATGTCGAGCTAGAGGTGAAGCTCAACCCAAGCATGCACGACCGAGAGATTCGTATCGACAACGGGTGGGTGATTAAGATTGGCCGAGGACTGGATTTTTTCCAGAAGCCCGGAGGCTGGTTTGAGGTAGGGGCGAATGATCTTACCCTGCGTAAGTGCCTTGAGACAAAGGTGGATATCTTTCGGATATGAGGGGTGCGAAGGGTTGTTCTAGGTGGATCACGATCTCTGACGATACTCTGTTAGAGCCTGCTGGCAGAGTTGCCAGCGCCGCTGACAACGTCGCTTGGAAAACAATCAGCCCGGCCTGTACCGTGAGCCGCGTCTGAGCATCAAGCGGCAGGGCATTGACGATGGCCAGTGCCGCAGGAATCGACGTATTGATGAGCGACTGCACCGATGCGGTATCGACATTGGTGGCTTTCTGGCAGACGGTTGCACTGTCGGTCGCGAGCGCAGCTAGTGCCGACGCTTGCGATGCAAGCAACGCGTTGCCATTCGAGGCCAACGTCGCCAAACTGTTCAGTTCCGGCTGAGCCACGGAGCAGGCCTGTTTGACACGGGTCTGAAATGTGGTCGCCACGGTCGTGGTTGTCTGCTGTTGCGCCGTCGTGCAGGCAACGAATGCAATGGGCGTGGCAAGACTCGCCGCGAGAAGCAGCTTCTTCATGATGAACACCTTCGTGGAGATTGCCGCGAATGCGGCGGGATGGGAACAGCGGGTGAATTACGCCTGCGGGGTAGCAGGGGCAGGGGGCACAGTCGGAGCTGGGGTTACAGGCTCCGCCGCAGGTGCAGGCGCGTCGGCCTTTGCAGTCTGGCGGTTCACCCACCAGTTCCCGATCGCATGTGCACCGGTCACGATCAGCGCGGCAATCAGATACGGCAGACTGTCTGGAATAGGCAGCGGGCATCCCGCCAGCAGCCATTGCAGCATGGGCGCGAGCGTGGCAGCCGTGATGGTCGTGCCGCCGGTGACAAGGGACGAAACTTGATTCATGGTCGACTCCTTTGGGTGGGTGAAATTTCGTGCACACGGTCAGGCCATGCTTGAAACCAGCTTGCCGCCCGCGTTCACGTAGGCGGTCTGCAACGCGGCAAGCGTGTTGACGTGCTGTTCGTAGTCGTTGCCCGGAAGGCTGGCCCATATGCCCGAGCAGAGCTGGACGGCCTTCGTGAAATTGCCGATGTCGATGAACGGAAGCGCGCCTTTCTCGCGAATCTGCTGGAGCGCTATCCTGTCCTGGGAGAGTGGCGAGAAATTGGCCAACCGGAGCAGTTGCCGGTATGCCAACCAGTAGCGGTAGAGCAGCTGATACCGGCCAGCGGCGGACGAATCGAGCGCCGAGTTGAGAATGTCCGGGTGCGCGGCGTAACTTGAAAACGTCAGCGGCTTCTCCGGTGTCGCGCCGACGAGCACTCGATAGCCGTCGTCGGAATCGGGAATGCGCGAGGTTCCTTCACTCCACGCGATCATGTCGAGAAAGGCGATCCGGTTGGATCCTCCGGCCTGCTGTGCGGTGATGACAGGCATGTTCAATCCTCCGTGTTTTGGCGCCGACGAAAAACCTTGTCGCGCGCCAGGATGAAAATCTGCAGAACCGTGTAGACGAGCGTGGCCGACAGCACCACGTTCGAAAGCGTCAGGTACGCCGCGACCTTGGCCAGCAGTGTGCCGATCAGGCCACCCACCCACGCGATCGACACCTTGATGGATTCCATGACGTGGTCATTACTGTCCATGGGCGTGCTCCAGAAATGAAGAACCGCCCCGTAGGGCGGCGTTAGATGCCTGCAGGTCGCGTTCAGCCTATGAGCCGCAGTAGTAAGAGAAGACCGCAAGCGCGAGATCGGGCGCCGCCTGCGGCTGGAACGCGTAGAAGCCGCACGAGTCGGGCGTGAGAAATGAATTGATCGCCTCGCTGAACAGCGATTGCCACGATGAACCGTCGCCCGACACTTCGTAATACCAGTTCGTCGCGTCGCTATGGATTCGCATCCATTCCGGAACGGCGCCAATGTTCGTTGAGAAGGGGTTGCCGGCCCACGACGAGAAATTACTGAAGTTGCCGACCCAGTAGCCGAGCTGGTTCTGATAAGCGAGTTCAAAAAGTTTGAGCTTTCCGCTCGCGCTGTCATACAGACACGGCCCAACACAACCGTAGTTCGCATTCAGTGGAGCAGCGCGCAAGCGCATCGTCACCTGAAAGGCCCCGGATGGTATCGGCTGCGTGAGGACGAATGCCTGCGCGCTGCTTGAATGCGGAGTGACAATGCCAATGCCCCACGGATATTGCGTGGCGATCGCGCCTGTCGCGCCCTGGTTACGCTGTGTGAACCCGGACAATTGCGGCACCGCGTCCGTCACGCCATGCGATGAATTCGGCGTAATCGTCGCGCTAGAACCTGTCGCCGTCACGCTCGCGTTCGTGAAATTCAGCGATCCCGGCGCCACGGCCTTGATGCTGCCGGCCTGTTCAACCGCGCCGAGCGTGCCGGCAAGGGACAATCCAACCCCAAGATTGCCGCCGTCGATCACCTGCAGATTCGCGCCGCCCGTGAGCGATTTGAATGCGAGCGTCTGTGCCGTCGAATTCGCCACATCGAGAATCGGGGCGCCACTGCCTTCGTTCGATGCGCCAGTAATTGAGCCACCGGGGCAGGTCAGGACCAGACCTCCTGCGCCGTTGTCCGTGATCGAAAAATTTCCCGCTGCGGCGAGCGTTTTCACAACGAGATTCGCTGCGGTCGATGCCGAGGTATCGACCAGGCGGGAGCCAGCTCCTTCGTTCACGGCACCGCGCAGCGACCCGCTTATCGCATTCGGCTGGTAACTGCGCACGTCGGTGTAGCTCGATGCCGTCAATGTCCCGGTCACCACCTGGTACAGCGGAAACGACGCGGCCGGAAAGCCTGAGGTGTTGCTGCTGACCACACCCGTCACCGGATCCGCGAAAATATAGTTCGTCGCGCTCGCGGCCAGCGTCAGGGTACCGTCTGGAATCGATTGCACCATGCCCTCGGGGTTCATATACGTGCCGCCGTAGTAGCCCCAGACGAGGCCGCCCGTTGTTGCCGCGCGCCGGCCCCACAACATCAGTGGGCTGACGGCATCAAACAGCGCGTTGAGCGTCGCCTCCTTTGTCGAGGAAGTCGCGGAAAGCGTATCGAGCAGGGTTGAACTGTTCGACATGGCCTACGCTCCGGCGTACCAGGAAAACACCGAAAGGCCGACGGCCTGCCCGTTCGGATCAGCGAAGAATCCCACCTGGTCCGGCGTGAGAAAGGTCGCGCGCGAGAGCGAGTACATATTCACCCACGTAACGCCGTCCGGCGACACGTCGTAATACCGGTTCGTCCCGTCGTCACGGATCCGGTGCCAGTCCGGCCAGAAGGTCATCGCGTACTGCGAGCCCTGAAATCCGTTCCACGCGGTCGGGCTGTTGAAGTTGCCAATGCCGTACTGGAATCCGCTCTGATACAGCAGGCCTGCGACCTGCAGCAGGCCGCTTGAACTGTTGCGCCAGACGAGTCCACACTTGATGTAGCTGGAGCTCGCCGGAAACGCGCGCATGCGGGCGACGACCTGATAAGGCGTCGAAGGCGCGGCCACGACCAGGCACGCGCAGTTTTCACCGCCTGCTTTCGGCGTGGACAGGCTGATGCCCCACGGTTCCTGCAGCGCGGTGGCGCTGCCCTGGTTGACCCAGGTGAAATTCGACAGGTTCGGCGGTTGATCGGGCGTGCCGAAACCCGAGAACAGCGCGATCTGCGCCTGCGATCCGCCCGGATTCGTGACCTGCGCCCCCTGGAAATTGAGCTGCGTCGCCGCGCTGACGGCAGTCGTCCCGTTCTGCTGGATCGCCGGCGCGACGGCAGCGGCCGCGTTTGCGCCGATTGCGATGCCGGCGGATCCATTGTCGGTGATCGTGATGCCGCTGCCGGCGACCAGTGTCTTGAACGCGAGGTTGCTCGACGTAGTGGATGCAGTGTCGAGCACGCCGATCCCACTGCCTTCGTTGCTGCCGCCCGTGACGGTGCCGCTCGTACCACTCGTGCTGATCGTGATCCCGTTCGATCCGCCGTCCGTGACCGACACCCCCGATCCGCCAATCAGCGACTTGAAGGCGAGCGTCTGCGCTGTCGAATTCGCCGTGTCCAGTACAGGTATTCCACTGCCTTCGCTCGTTGCGCTGCGGACGGTGCCCGCGATCACGCTCGGCTGGTAGCTGCGGCAGTCCGTGTAGCTGGAGACACCGGTCGAGCCGGTCACGATCTGGTAGAGCGGAATCGACCCGGCGGGGAAACCCGTGGTGTTCACCGACACGGCACCGGTTGTGGCGCTCGCATACACGTAGTTGGTCGTGCTCGCGGTGAGCGTGACGGTGCCGTTCGCGATCGCATTGGCGGTGGTGCCGACCATATATGTGCCGCCGTAGTAACCCCACGTCAGGCTGCTCGTCGTGCTCGCGCGCCGGCCCCAGATCATTGCGGGACTGGCCGCATCGAACATTGCATTGGCGATCACTTCCTTGGCCGCCTGATTTGTCGCGATGGTGTCGAGCAGCGTCGTGCTGTTGGACATCGTGTTACCTCGTGATGGTCGTCGTTGCGGATGCGCCCAGCACGCCCTGATCGCTGTTCTGCTGCACGCGGAAGGTGATCGTCGCGCCCGTCGGGAAGCCGTCTGCCGAGATAGTGGCGGCGGCATACGTCCAGGTGCCGCCGGCACCGTTGCCGGCCACCGTGACGGTCCGAACCACGGTCGAACCGTTCAGGATCGTGAGCGTGTAGTTCTCGGCCGACTCATCGAGCGGGACATCGGCGCCATCGATCCACTGGGCGCGCACGCGGGCACGCCGGATCCACGACAGCGAGATGTCGGAGGTGCTCGACGCGCTCCCGTGCGCGGCGATGAAATACACCGGCGAGAGTGGCATGACCCGGCCGTTCTTCGGCGTGAGGCTCACCTGCGCGCCGGGCGAACCTGAGAACAGGTTAAGCAGGAATGTCTCGAAATAGAGCGTCGAGCCGAAATCCGTCGTCTGGATCGGCATCGACACGATCGCAGCAGGATCGAGCAGCACGAAGCGCTCGCCAGCGGCGTGGGTGGTCATGGCGGCTTCCGTTCCACCGCGCCCCCGCAGCAGACCGGACAACGTCCAGGTGTTGGCTGCCGTCTGCGTCGCGTTGCGGAAAAACAGGATTTCGCCGCCCAGCCACGCCGCATTGGCGCCGGTGAGGAAATCTGCATAGCTGCACGAAGCGAGCGCCCCTTCGTAGAGCACGATACTGACCGTATTGATTTCGTCCGGGAGGTTGCCGCCGCCGAACGATGACAGGGCACCCGCCGCGTAACCCATGACGGACGCATGGGTGATCTGCGCGAACTGTGTGAACGTCACGTCATCGCGCGACAGGTCGATCGCCGCACCGGGCCACGATGAAGCCATGCCGCAGGCAGCGATGTAAAGCCCGGGCGTGTTATCCGCATCGCGCAGCGGCGGAATGTCGAGCGCCAAGAGGATGGTCGGCCCGCTGTAATCGATCTGCTGGCTGGCAAAGCCAAGCGCTGCGCCGCCCTGCGTCGTGTAGGAGCTGCCTGGATAGATATCGGGTTCCTCGCGCGCGGCGGCCCAGAGGAGCGACCCCTGGCCGTCATACTGGCAACGCGTGATCCGAACGATCCAGCTCTCGCCGTTCGCGCCCTGCAACGTCATTACGTCGCCCGGCTCGTACTGCAGGTAAGCGAGGCCTGTCGTGAACTGGAAAGTCTTGCGGCCGACCCATGCCGACCACAGCATGGCCTGGGTACGCGCGAGCGCATCGGAACCCGCGAGCACGATCGGTACCTGCATAACGGTGTCGCGGTTCGAGTTCGTGTATGCGCGCATCGCACGCTGTGTGTTCGGGTTGTAGTCGTCTCCGAGTTCCGGGTAAGTCAGCTGCATCGAGCGAGGCAGATCGACCTCCTGCACGATCGTCTCGGTGATCGGCGTCGTGTTTGCCGTGTCACCCACATTAGGCGAGGCACCGAGATCGGCGTAGAGGAAGGTCCCGACCGGTTGCGCACCGCGCTTCACGAACCGGATCACGCCGCCCGAATCGCACGCATCGAAGAAGTACGTGGACATGAGCGGGCCGAGGTTGCTGCGCGTGGTCGAATGGTTCGTCACGCAGTAGCCGTTCATCACGTCGGTGAGCTGCGAGACATCGACCTGCGAAGCCGACAGGCCCGCACGGCCACACAGGTCGGCCACGACATTGCCGACCGTCGTGAAAGTCTGCCCCTGCGAAATCCACATGTATCCGAGCGAGATGCTGCTGAGGTTCGCACCCGAGGCGAACACGAAGAAATTTTCGTTGATGGCCACCATCGTCGAGACGCCGAACGGTGCATAGCCGAGTACCGTGTAGGTGTTTTGCGACGGCCGGAACAGGGATACGGCGAGGTTGTCGCCCACCGTATAGATGTAGTCGTCCGTCAGCACATACCCGGTATTCGCATTGAAATTGATGCCGGTCCAGGTGGTGGTGACGGCCAGCGTGTCCCGGTCGAACTGGAACAGATGGCCAGTCAGGTCGTCGAATGCATAAACGTGGGTCGCCGAGCCGCCGAGGATGTGCCATTCGCCCAGCTGGGTGCTCTGGGCGACGATCAGCCCCTGCTGCGAGAGATCGCACCGGTAGATTGGACGGCCACTCGTCGTATAGGACGAGCTCAGGAAGATGTCGCTGCCGTTGCGCCAGAAGCAGGCCTCGTCGCCATCGAAGCCGAGGTCCATGCTGCCCGTCAGGCTCATGTCGTCACACGAGCCGTCCGGATGCAACCACCCCGGCCAGGTGTAGATGCCCGGCACATCGCTGTAGCCCAGTGGCATGTTGATGCCACCCCGGTTGCCGCTCCAGGGAATCAGCTGCGTCTGGACGGCACCATAAGCGCTCAGGTTTGCGACGGTGACGCCGTTGTAGCCGAAGTAGTACCCGTAGCCCATCGCGATGCCGCCCGACGCCGACAGGCACGGCGCCATGAAGAACGTTCCGAGCGAGGTCGAATACGCATACGTTGACGCCGAGCTCGACGTGGCGAGTGCGGCGGGTGCCGTGACCACCTCGAACGAGAGGGACGGCAGATAGTTGCCCCATTGCGAGAGGTCCAGCTCGTTGAATACGACGTAGGCCAGTCCCCGGTGCGCCGGCGTGTTGTTCACGCCGAGCGCAGCCTGCATTACCGGATCCGGCAGCTGGTTTTCATCACCGGGGTAGACGGTGAAATTCGTCACCATCTGGTTCGAGCCGCTGATCGCCTGGAAATTTGACGGATTGGACACGTCGTAGATCAGCTTGCCGTTGGCCCAGATGCGCCGCACGGCCGAAATCGGACCCGCACACAGACCGACGGCGAACGACATCGACACCTTCTGCTGCTGCGGCCCCTTGCCACCAGCCCCTTTACCGCCGCTGCTGGCGACGTAAGGCTGGCCGGCCCAGATGATGTTCCCGGCAATCCGGTAGATGCCGTAGGCGAGCGGAACCGGCTTGCCGTATGCGCTGTCCTGGATGCGGATATCAGCGGGCTGCGGGCCCTTCTGGCGGAACAGCAGGCCACCGGCGATTCCGCCCGCCATCCAGCCGAGTTCTGCACCTTCTGCGATACCGGCAGGCCCGCCGATCAGGAAGCCGGCCGCACCGCCGACCACGGCACCGGCGGCAGACAGGACAAGCTGGCCCATTCAGACGACTCCAGGGATGCGATAGGCTGCCACGACGTGGCGCCGGGTTTTTTCATCGAGGCGCGATTCGACCACGCGCCGGTTCGGCAGATAGCCGTGGATAAAGTGATCCGCATCGGTCAGGATCGCCACGTGGATCGGCGTGGCGTGCCACGCGAACAGCAACACATCGCCGCCTTGGGCATCTGAAAGCGGAACTCGTATCAGGTGAGCTTCTAGTGCGCCGCGCAGCCGGCCATCCGGGCGGCGCCCGTAATCTGGCGCATCAGGCACGTCGAGGCCGACCGCGCGAGATACGCCGATCACAAGACCGATGCAGTCGCAGGCGGTGCCCTTCAAGCGTCCTTGATGCTGGTACGGGGTGCCGAGCCAGTCGCGCGCTTCGGCGACGAACTGCTCGCGCGTGATGGTCACCACGGCATGATCTTCCATTCAGTCCCCCTGAGGCGAGAGCAGGAGGTCGGGGCCGGGGATATACGGCTCGCCACGGAAATGGACGACGTTGTTGTAACGCGCGTAGCAGGTGCCAAGCTGTTTGTCGCAGCCGGCCGCGATCGTGTACGTGTCGCCGACCGCCACGGGGTACGGCATCGCCATCGCAAGCGTCACGACGCCCGGCGCGAACGCCTTGACCTCCATGACGAAACCCGCGTTCTGGCCGGTTAGCCACTTGACCTTGCCGAAGGCGAAATACCCGACTGTGTAGTTGTAGCTGATGAAAATCTCACCGCCGGCCTGTGCGCTATTGAATGTGTAGAGACCCGCGGCCGAGACCGTGTACTGCCCGGATCCGGTCCCGACGCTATAGGTGGTGCCATACGAATCGACGACCGAGATCGTCGAAACAAACGCACCACCGTTGGGGGGCACGACCTGGACCGTAAACGGCGAGCGTGTCGGGATCTTGTGGCCGGTCGTATCGGTGTAGGCGACGACCGGCCCGGTCTGCGTGAGGCCGGGATCGTTCCAGCTGGCCGCGCCGTTCACGCGCGCGACCGTACCGTTGAAGGTGAGTGACGTCAGATCGATCGTGCATTTCGCGTCGCCAAGCTGCGCGCGGCAGGTCGGGCTGTACACGTCCCCCTGTTCCTGCTGCATCAGCTGCGCCACGCCGCGCATTTCGACCTGATAGGCGCCGTTTGTGATCGTCACCTGACCGAGCGTGCCGCTCGCCAGCGTCACGGCGCCGGCCGACGGGTTTGTGTAGTCAACCAGCGCGCAGGTCACCTGTGCGAAATCCCACTGTCCGGACTCGAGCGAGGCCTGCGTGATGGCCGAATTGTCAAATACGGCCTGAACCTCGAGGTTCGAGGTCGAAAGGTCGCTCGTGCTGTCGATCTGCGAATGGGTGTAGCCGCCTGCCGACTGATACGTCATGCCACCGTACGTGACAGGCTGGTCGAGATCGGTGAACGCGAAGACCTGTCCATCGGTGCGGGTGATCTTCCAGAGCGTGCAGACGGTCTGCACCTCGGCCTGCAGCGTGGCGAGGAGGGCGGTGGGAATCGAACGCATGAAGATGGCGAATTACGGGCGGATCTCTATCAGGGGGATTGATCCCCAGTCGACCAGCAGATCGCCAACCGCACCATTGCGGTCCATGATCTGTTTTTTCATCTGGTCTACGTCAAACCGCACAGGCACATCGAACTGGCCTGTCCACGTGAGCGTGGGGGAGCCCGTCGGTGCCGGCGTAATCGTCACGAGCCCGGTGGTCGTATCGAGCGTGACGCCGGTCGTAAGCGGCGCGCCGGACTGCAAAACCTGCACGCTGCCCGCAACTGCCTTCTGGATCAGCCGCGATTCCGTGAGTGCTCCGTTCGAATACAGTTTCGTCATCTGGTAGACGCCACTGGTTGCGGTCGCAACCAGTACGCCGGTGCCGCCGTCGGAGTAATCGGTCCAGTCCTTGATACGAAAACCATATGCGCGTCCCTTGACCGTGCGAAAGAAGGCATCGAGCGTGGCGGTATCGGCGGCGTTCATCGCCCGACGTCCGACATCGAACTGGATGCGCGCCTGCGTCCAGGCGGGGATGCGCGCGTCGCGCCCGCTGTAGACCTGGTTGACGACGGTCAGGTACGTTGGGCCGACCGTGGCACCGAACGCGATGTTGTCCGGAAAGCGGGGCGATTCGAGAAACGTGGTCATCGCGTAATCAACCGTTCCTTGCTACCGCGATGTTTGCCTGCCGCATGATGGCCTGCGCTTGCTGCTGCGCGCTCTGCCGGGTCGTGCCGGGCGGCACCGCAATATTCAGGTTGAACGTGTGGCCACCGCGCGCGGGACCGGAAGAACCACCCGGGGTAACCGTACCGCCCTGGTTGCCCATCATAAGGAACGTGCGGTTCGCGACGGTCAGCAGCTCCGGTCCTTTCTCGTTGACCTCGTACAGGCCACCCGGCGACGTATCGCCGCCGGATGCCATATGAAACGGGTAGGTCAGCATGCTGCCGATATCGTCCGCCCCGACACTGAAATCGGGCGTCAATCCCATCAGGCCGGACGGCATGACATCGGTCGACAAAGACATCGCACTGCCACCCGTCAGCCCGAGTAGTCCCATGCCCCAGCTGAACAGCTGCCCCAGCCACCCGCCCGAACTGCTGCCGGAACCAGAGCCCGAGCCAATCCCGAATAACTGGTTCGTCAGATCCTGCGCAATGATCTTCGTGATTGCCTGCTCAATGCTGTTGGCCGTATCGAGGAATTCCTGCCGCAGCGTCTTCGTGCGGGTGATCGTGTTGTCGAGCATGTTCGCGAACGAATGGGCGAAGACGTCGGAGATAGACTTGCCGAGCACGTTGCTCGAGGCGGAAAGTTGCTGGACTTGCAGGCCGAACTGCTGCGCCTGAAGATCGAGTTGCGGCAGGCCCGAGTTCGATGCGATGCCCTCCATCAGCTGCTGGATTTGCGCAAACTGCTGCGCGGCCTGCTGGCGAAGCTGGCCGAGTTCGACCATGCCGGCAACGGCACCTTTCTCGCCTGTCTCCTGTGCGACGGCCAGTTCCTTCTCCGCGAGGGTGAGTCGTTGGGTGATCTGCTCGGCTTCCTGCTTTAGCGAATTCATCTGCGCCTGTGCGACGGCAGCATTGCGTGCTTGTGCAAGCGTGGCGAGCGTGTCCGTGTCGCCGGCGAGCGTCGCCTGGCGCTGCAGGTGGCCATGCTCGCGATCGAAGTCCGCGCCCGCCGTGCGGCCCGGATCACGGTCTAGCTTGCCGAGTTCCGAGTTCAGCTTCTCAACCTCGTCACGGTACTTGCGCGTATCCTCGGTCTGCTTCTCGGTCAGTTCGGACAATCGCTCCGACGACTGCAGTAGCGCCTGCTGTTCGTCGTTTCGCAGCGCATTCGCCCGGTTCGTCAGCGTGACGCGGGTCCGGGCATCGGCCGTGCGCTTTGCCGCGCCTTCGACGATCGTGATCTGCTGATCGTAGAGCGTGCGGATCTGAGAGTTGTACTGCTCGATCGCCGCCTTCGACTGGTCGTAGTACGCCTGCTCGCTGATGTGGTCATCGCGATACGCGAGTTCCAGCTGTTTCTGCCAATCCTGCAGCAACCGGGACTGCGAGGTGATCTGTTCCTGGATCGGCTGGGTCTGCGCATCGAGATTGGCCCGGTCAAGCCCTGCGCCACCGGCGCCGTGGCTGTATTCCTTGCGGATACGCTCCTGCATCGCGCCGATTTCGGTGGGTGAGGCACCCGCCTGCTGGCCGACACGAGCGGCTTCGTCGAGCTCTTCCTTCAGGCGTTCGGCGCCGACCTTGTGCGCCTTCGTGAGTTCGTCCCAGCGCGTCTTCGCCGCGACGACCATCTCATCGGTGTGCGCCTTGTAGGCCGCCAATGGCGCCGCATCCTGCTGGCGACGCGCAAGCGACGTTGCAGCCGACTGCTGACGGATCAGGTCGTCATAGCTTCCGCCGGCCTGCTGGTTGATCGATGCGCCATCCCCGACGTTCATCGCATAGTCAAAATCGCTTTGGCCTGAGCGCCTGGCGGTGAGCGTACGGTTGATGCGCGCCGCCGTTTCCGCTGCCGTCTCGGCGCGACCGACTGACATCAGCGCATCGGCGGTATCGCTGATCGCGGACTTCACCCCGCGCCAGGCGCGCTCGATGTAACCGAGGTTCTCCGTCGCTGCGTTGCCAAGGTGCTGGTAGAGCGCGGTCGAAGCGACCGCCATCGCCTGTTCCTGCTGGCCGGCCTGCTCCAGCGCCTTGATGTGATCGTAGAGTGCGCCGTCGACGAAGCGATACTGCCTGTTCGCATCGAGGGCCCACTTCAGCACGCCGTCCGACATGCCGGCGAACTGGCGCACGATCTCCTGCGCATTCTGGCCGGTGACGACCTGCAGCCGGGTGGCGGCAAGCGCGACGGATTCGAGCGCCCCCGAACTGATACGCCCGGACGAGATCAGTGCCTGCGTGATCTCGCGCGCATTGCCGATCGTGGCGCCCGAGGCATCGGCGATACTGCGTGACAGTCGGTTATAGCTCGCTTCTGTCTGGCCGGCGTAGTTGCCGGTCAGCATGATCGAGCGTGCGAACTGGGCCGACTCCATCGCGCCCTTGATTGCCATCGCGGCAAAGCCGGCAACGGCTGCGGTAAGCCCTGCGATCGCAATGCCTGCCGGGGATGCGAGCTTCGACATGATGTCGATACGCTCGCCCAGCACCATGAGCGATCCTGCCGCGCGCTTGAAGTTGCCGGTGGCCAGTTCATGGGCGAGCACCAGCATCTCGCGCCGCGCACCGACCGATGCGTGGCCGACCCGTTCGATGCTGGCTGCGGCTTCCTCGGCGCCCTGTACGCGCTGGATCGCACGCCCGGCCGTGGCGACACCCTGGATGTTGTCGGACGTACGGGAGGCTGCCGCATCCATGCGGCGCATCGCAGACTCGACGATCTGCTGCAGGCGCCCCATGTCTTCCTGCGTGCGGGCGACATTACCCTGCAGTTCGAGAACGAGGGAGCCGAGCGACATAGGTCGATTGTGTGCGGTTGAAAACCAGTTTCAGGATCGTTGCGGATTGCTGCTCGGGGTCGTCGAAGAAGATCGGTTTCTCTTCGACGCGCGGCAGGTAGGGCATGAAGTCACTCGCCCGGTAGGGCTTGGGCAAGGTACGGTTGCCGTGATTGCCGACGGCCGCAGCGATGATGCCGGCACGCAGATCGGCGCGTGCCTCACCAATCGCCTCGATGCGCTCGAAGGCCATCCATTCGGTCAGTTCACTGCTGTCGAGATTGGCCAGCAGTTGCCGGACCGTCATGCCGAGGGCTGCGGCGAGCCGGAAGCAGAAGCGTCGGGCTGGCCGCTCACGGAGTTTTTTTCCGCGTCCGCCACGGCGTCCTTCGACAGGCCGTTGATGCGCTGCGCGGCGACGAACAGGCGCTCGATCACGGCCGCGTTCTTGCCTGCGAGCGCGGGCAGGTCATCCGGTGTGAAGAGCGGCGTGCCGGTCTCATCGACCGCCGTGAAGATCACGAGCTTCGCCCGCATGTTTTCGGTATCGACGCTATAGCGGCCGGACGAGTCTTTCGTCATCAGGCTGGTTTCATAGGCGTCGCGTTGCCCGCCCGTCATCGAACGGATGATGACGGCGCCGCCCCATTCGGGCACGTCGACGATAACGGTTGCGAGGTCATTGGCCGCAAGGATGGCGGCACGATTCAGGATCGTGGACATGGAAGTTCCGTGGTGAGGTTACAGGAAGCAACCGGAGATCACGCAATCGTGATCGGCCCGGTGATAATCAGGTTGATAGTGGCGGTCAGCAGCTTGTCCACACCGCCATCCCAAGGGAACGATTCGACGAACGCGGTGAAGGTCGCGGTGTGGCCGTTGGGTAGCGTGAGCCGATAATTTGCGAGCGCGCTGCTCGCCTTGAGCGTCTGTAGCGCAAGCTGCCCCGCATCGGTCAGGTCGATATCGACGTCGAAGCTGAAATTGCCCGGATCCTGTAGACCTGCGCGATATTCCTTCGCGAGCGACGCGAGGTTCGTCGCGTCGAGCTTCGATGTCTTGCCGTCGAAGCCCTTGATTGTCTTGAAGTTGCCGATCGGCGTCCAGGCAACGGGCGTGGCCGTGCCCCCTGAGGTCCACGATGCACCGCCTGTCGAGTTGAAGTTGACGGCGAACGTATTCGGCGTCACGTTGGTCACGACGAGTGACTGGCCGTTAAGCCCCGTCTCGCCGCCGACGCCGGCGAACGACACGACGTCGCCGTTGCTGAAACCGTGCGCGGTTGCCTCGATGATGGTGGGGTAGCCGAGAATGATTCCGGTGATACTGACGGCGGCGCCGGTGCCGCCTGACACGGCAAACGACGAGCCCTGCGACGAAATGGCAGTCGAGGTCATGGATGTGACTCCAGAGAGAAGGAAAACAGAGGAAGCAGAAGCAGGTCAGTCGTGCCAGACGGAAAACGTCTGCACGACACGGAAAGCCTTGACGTCGGATTCGTACAGGTCCTGCTCATGCTGCAGGACGTTCTGGATGCTCCACGACTGGAACGCAGCGGCCACGGCCGAAGCGGTCGCCACGGCATCGGCATATGTGTAGCCCCAGGACGAGATCTCGAAGAGCGTGTTGTTGATCGGCGGCGAGCCGTTGCCGGCAAGCGTATTGCAGATCGGACTCGCCAGACGCCGGTAGACGATGTACGGGTACGTGCCATCCTGCAACTGCACCTGGGGCGAGACGCCTCCGGCGGCGAGCGGCTGCAGCAACGCTGCCACCTGCTCCTGGATCGTGGTCATTTCATCGTCAGCCCGAGGTTGGCCGCTTCTTTTGGAATGCGGGCTGCGAGGTAATCGATCATGGCCTGGATCGCCTGATCCTTCGCAATCGCAAACGCCGGCCGCATAAACGAGCGTGGTTCAACCCAGATCGCGGTGGGCATCGCCTTGACCGCCGCACGATGTGCCTTCAGCGACATACCCTTCGGACGTGGCGGGACATAGGCGTGGCCGAATTCCAGCCACGTCCAGTAGTAGGCGTCGAGATTTGTGACCCGGCCGCGCACGACCTTGACCTGATTCTTCCGGCCGCGCCGTACGCCGACGTAGAACACCTGCAGCAGTTCGTTCGAGCGCTCGGGGATCTGCTTCTGGTAGATCGCGCGCCGGATGCGTCCGGGATCCTGGCGTGGATCGTCGCCCTCGTAGACCGGCGCAAACACAACCGCCTGCTGGCGCAGCACGGTGGCGCCTGCATTGACCGCGCCGCGTAGCACGTTGCGACCGATATTGCGGGGCAGCTGCTCGAGCGCCTTGGCAAACTCGTCCAGCCCCTTGATGCATCGGAGTTCAGCCATTCGTCAGTCCCTCGCTCGCGAGCAGTTCGACGGTCCGGTTAGATTCATCGATGTTCAGCGCAGCATTGATGTCGAAGATTCGGCTGGCGTAGACGATGCGGTATGTGGCCACGACACGCGGATCCGCAAAGATCGCGTCGTACCGGACCGTGAAACGGTGGGAGACATCCGTTGAGATCGATTGGGCGGCGGCACGCTCGCTGCCGCTCAGCGCCTCGATATATGCGTAGACCGACTTGATCGTCATCCACGCCTCGACCTGCTGGCCGAAACTGTCGCGGGCCGTGCTGCGCTGCTGGATGGCCACCAGCCGGTTCAGCTGGCCCGCACGCATCTGCGTGGTCATGGCAACATCATCCGGTAGGGATCGAGCAGGCCAGCCACGAACGGCAGTTCCTCGACCTTGCCCCGATTGAGGATCGCGACTTCCTCCCGGTTCTCGTACAGCGAGCCGGTGCGCAGCAGGATCCAGTTGCGGATGCCCTCGGGCACCGGCTCCGCACCACCGTAGACATAGCTCGTGCCGCTGCCTGCGTCCGACAGGGTGACCGGATTGCCGCCGGGATCCTGCAGGGCATAGAGGCCCGCGTTCGCAGCCGTCACCGTGTACGGGACGTCAACCTGCAATGGCGTCGGCAGCTCCCCGCCCGAATTGAAGAACTGGACGGTATTGCCGATGGCCCAGGTGACGGGGCCGCGCACCTGAATCTGCGTCGAGGGTAGACTGCCCGGGACTGTGCACACCGACATGTAGCCGGCGTCATACGTCACGGTGACTGCACCGATCTGTGGCAGCGGGATCGGCCAGGTCTTTCCGAATCCGGGCGTGATGATCGCGGGCATCAGCGCCGCGTTGACCACGTAGTCGGCCAGATCCATCGTCTGGGGCATGCCGTTCATGTCGAGATAGTTGATCGACACAACATCGACGAGCGGCGCGTGAGGGAGCACGATCGCAAATGCCGGATAGTTGATCACATGCTCGAACGGCAGCGGCGTACCGATGCCCGCCATCGGGAACCGGTCCAGCACGAGCTGATAGCGCGCGTGGAGCAGCTGCTGGCGCGTGATCGTCTCGGCTGCAATCCGGGCCGTGGTCACGAGCGAGGCGATCAGCGTGTCCTGCGCATTGTCGGTCACGCGCAGGTGCAGTTTCGCCTCGTTGAGATCCACGGGCTCGCCGACAGGCCGCTGCAGCAGGATTTCCGGCATAGGTCAGTCCGGCAACGATGGACTCAGACTATCTGGACGACGCTCGCGTCGCCAAGATTGACCGGAATCGGCGCTGACGCATCCACCGGCGGATCGAAGCGGCCACCGACACCGAACAGGTACGCGGCAACAAACGAGGCTGCTGTGCCGACCGTGAGCGAGAGCTGCACGAACGCGTATCCGTTGTTTGTGTCGACGTCGCCGTTGCTGAAATTGATCAGCGCCTGCACGTTGGCGCCGGCGGCGGCCTGGATCGTCGTGATCGCCTTGTTGGGCAGATCCTTGGCACCGGTGCCAGTTGCATCCTGCGCCTGCCGGACCTTTGCGTCGAGCGTGGCGTTTGTGCCCATGACGCCGGTACCGATCAACGCGAGGAACGTATGGAAATTCTGAACCGGCACCCACGCAGTGGTAACCGTGCCGGCAGGCTGGTTGGCGGGGTCGATCGAGGTCAGCAATGCCTCGAAATCGGTGGGTTTGAGACTCGGGAACATGGGCGGAATCCTCCGGTTAGGTTCGGAATCAGCGCGGGATCAACGCGCCGCGAGCTGGATGAACGGCGACAGGTTGTTTGTGCCGTTGGCCGGCTTGATCGGGCTGGTGATGGCGGGCTGCCCGTCCAGACGAAACACTGTCCGGAACGCCATGGCGTCGGCGTCGAAGTACAGGTGCATGGACGTCGCCGTCTCGATGCCCGATGCCTTCTTGATGGTGCGGTAGTACGACATGTCGAGCAGGATCACGTCGCCTTGCGACGAGAAGCTCTTCGCGTGCTGCGAGACGAACACCGGACGGCCAAGCAGCATTCCGTAGGGCGATTCCTGTGCACCTGCCGAGATCGGCAGGTAGATCGGGTAGTTACCGAGCGTGAGCGTGAAGAGCGCAGGCAGCACATCGTTGTTTACGAGCCAGATAGCACGACCGAAAGATCCCGGTGGCAAGCGCGAGATCATCTTTGAGAGGTTCGAGATGGTCAGCGTCTGCGTGGCCTGACCGGAATCCTTCGAGACAACGATCGCGGCATTAGCCTGCAGGGCGCCAATCGGCATGCCGTTGCCGGCACCGAAGAGCAGCGACTCATTGGTTTTCCAGCGGATCGAGTCGCCGATCTTACGGTTCAGGTATTGACCAAGCGCCGGACCGTCGGCGATCAGTTCATCCGTGAGCGGCACGAGCGCCATCATCTTGTGCAGGTACTGCGTCGTTGCCGACAGCTTGGGCTTGGTCGCCGTTCCGGTATTGGCTTCGGCCTGCCAGTACGCGCGGATCCCGTCGGTGCCCCACGGCGTCGTCTCGTCTTTCGGGAACACCATCGAGTTGCCCTCGATGTCGTAGTCGTCGGTGTAGGGCAGCAGCGCATCCTCGCCGAGCGAGAGCGTGAAGATATCGCGCGAGAACTCCGGCGGAATCAGGAAACCTCCATCCGGACCAGAGCCTTCGCCGCCGTATGTGCCGGGCGCGACCGCACCGTAGCGCAACCGGTCGTCGGCGCGCATCGGGTTGACGGTGGCCGTGTGCACCGAGCGGGCGAATTCGCCGAGCGTCTGGAAGCCGCGCTTCGGATCCTGTTCGACGTTCTCCGAGACGCTGATGCGCGCCCCCTCGGGAATCGTCACACCTGCGGTGCGTTCGGCTTCGATCAGCGCTTCCTCGCGCTCGATCTGGCGCTGCGTGGACTGGATCGATGCCATCAGCGAGTCGTACTGCGTTGCCTCGGTGTCGTTGAGGTCACGGTCTTCGGCGTGGGCAGCATCGACTAGCTTGCGCGCGTCGGCAACCAGCGTCGCCTTGCGCTGCTGCAGGGTGCGGAGGGTTTTGCTCATGTCAGGCTCCAGAAATGAAAAAACCTCGCCGGAGCGAGGTCGAGAGATGAGATGGGAGGAGGTTACGTGCCGATCAGGTCGAGGAGACGTCGCCGGCACGCGATGCGTCCCATGCCCTCGGTGACAACGGGCTCAGCCTGAGGAACCACAGGGTCTGCTGTCGCACTGGCCTTCGCGGACTGGCGCAGGTTTTTCGACATGCGCCGGATCACGTCGTCAAACCCGGCGATGTCATCGACCATACCGGCCTCCTTCGCGGCCTGTGCGCCCAGCACGCGACCCTGGCCCATGCCGTCACGCACCGTGGCAACCGGCACGCCCCGATTACGCGCGACCGCTTTCGTGAAGGCACCGTAGTAATCGTCGACACGGCTTTGCATGAAGGCCTGCGCATCGGCGGAAAGCGGGCCGTATGGGTTGCCTTCAGTCTTGTACTTGCCGGCAGTAATTAGCGTGGTCGTCACACCGGCATCGGCCAGCGCCTTCGACCAGTCCTCGTGCGCCGACCACACGCCGATCGAGCCGACTTCGCCACCGGGCGTCACATAAAATTCGCTCGCGGCGCTGCCGAGCCAGTACGCGGCGCTGGCCGCCAGGCTGTTCGCGATCGTGACGACCGGTTTCTGGCCACGCGCCTGATAGATCTCGTCGGCCAGTTCCTGTACGCCGTAGACGCTGCCCCCGGGCGAGTCGATGTCGATCAGGACGGCATCGACCGAGTCGTCGGCCAGCGCGGAGCGGAGCGCCTGCGCGAACATCTGCGTGCTCATGGATCCGGGGCCGGAAATATCATCGGCCATGTTGCCGCGCTGCGTGACGACACCGTACATCGGCAGGACGGCGATCGAGCCGTTGCCGGCGCGTGCGCTTGCCCCTCGTCGGGCTGCCACGGTTGCTGAGTCGGTTTGGACCGCAGTCATCGTATCGGCATCGGCGACGGCACCAAGCGACCAGCGTGCGATCACCCCGGCGAAGGCCGACAATCGCTCGGGCATGATGGCCCATGGGGTCGACAGGAATTCAGAGATCAGGAGCGCGTGTTTCATTCAGTATTCCTGGCGTCGTCGGACGTGTCATCGGACTCGTCGGGTGCGGGTTGCGTCGTTGCTGGGGCGTTCGATGCGTCGCTTTCCTCGACCATATTGAGTGGCCGCAGCGGTTCGTCGAGCCCGTCGAGCGGATCGAGCGATTCCATGCGGCGCGCCTCGTTACGCGTGAGCCAGCCATCGAGAATGCCGTTGTGGTAGTACATCGCCCGGGCCTGTGCATCGCCGCGCAACAGCGCCGTGACCGGAAACTCAAGGTTCAGGCCATCGTCCTCAGCGAGGAAGTGGTAGCGGATCGCTTCCTCCCAGCGCACGAGCCAAGGGCGCAGAGTGTGGATCACGAACTCGAGCGATTGCTGCTCGATGTTCGAGAAGGTGGCCTTGTCCAGGTCTCCGATCATGTGCGGCGGAATCCGGAACAGGCGCGCGATTTCGGAGACGGAGAACTTGCGCGTTTCGATGAACTGGATGTCCTCGTTCTTCAAGCCCAGCTCGTGATACTTCATCCCGAACTCGAGGATGGCCGTCTTGTGCCGGTTGCGGCCGGTCTGCTGCCGCTGCCATGCCTCGCGGAATTCACGGCGCTTCTCGTCAGACGGGAACGCATTCGGCATCTCGATCCAGCCACCCGGCGTCGCGTCGTTCATGAAAAAACGCATACCGTAGTCCTGCGCGGCGAGTCCACCGGCAACTGCCTCGCGTGCGGCCGTAATCGGGTTGTAGCCGACGATGCCGTCCGGCGACAGGCCGCGCAGGTGGAACACTTCGCTTCGTGCGAGCACGATCTCGCTGCCGTCACGGCGCGTATACCGGTAGCGCCACTGCGTATCGGACAGCAGTTCGATCGTCACGCGATCCGGATGCAGCGGCAGCAGGTCTGTCACTTCGCCCCGGCTGTTCGAGACGATCTGCGCGAACGCATTGCCGCGCAGTGTGCAGTGTCCCTGCAGCATCTCCCGGAATTCCAGCGGATTCTGGAAATCATTGGGCCTTACGGCGAGCAGCCGGTAAAGCCAGTGGTTGCGCAACGGCGTCTTCCGTCCATCATGCCGCTCGCGGTACAGCATGAACGGCAGTGTTGAGACGGATTCGGCGAGCACACGCACGCAGGCGAATACGGCCGTGAGCCGCATTGCCGCATCGGCGTTGACCGAGTGCGGCGTGCCCCGAAACGGCACCGGCGAGAACCAGAAATCGCCCCACGGAGACCGGTCACCGGTGTCCGCGTTCAGGCGCATCGATAGCAGCACGGATCACTTCCTCGCGATAAGTGCGCCGAACACCGTGAACGCGAGCACAAGCGTGCCAACCGCTACCAGTGCCGCCGGAATGCTGATAAGCGCCAGGCCCGAGCCGATCAGGGCAATACCGGTCACCAGGGAAGCGTTGTAGGTCAGCGGGCTCATACGATCATCAAGGTGTAGTCGTCGGGCATCTTCGGGGTGCCGTCACCGACGAGCGCGCGCGATAGCGCCATGATCAGCGCGACAATGCCGTCGATCTTGTTCTCCGGACGCTCCTTACGCGGGTAGATGTTGTCCTTCGCGTCGAGGTGAGCGACCACGTTGCTCGCCATCCAGCCCAATACCGGATCGCCGTCGTGGATCAGCCGGCGCTGCAGCACGAGCGCTTCGAGTGCCTTCATCGGTTCCGAGAAATTCAGCACGGTCGGGCGCACCTCGATCATCGGCAAACCCTCGGCAAGCATCCGGGTTGAAAGTTGCGTCGCCTGGAAGGGATCGAAGGCGACGCCCTGTACCTGAAAGCGGCTCGACATCTCGATCAGGTCGGCCTCGATCCACCCGAAATCGATCACGTTGCCGGGCGTAACCGTGAGGCGGCCGTTGCGCATCCAGCCCGCGTACTGGCTGTTGCTGGTCGCCATCACGGTGTCCTCGGGCAGGTAGTACCGTCCGAAGACGGCATATCCGCCTTCGATCTCTGGATGCGCGAACAGCAGCGTCAGCGCGGCGATATCCGTCTTGCTCGCGAGGTCGAGTCCGATCCAGCATGGCTGTCCGGCAAACGTATCGAGATCGAGTGCAGCATCGGAACACCGGTCCCACGCCCGCATATCCATCCACGCGGTGTCGGCGTTGACCCATTCGTTGAGGTGCTTGGTCTTGAAGTTGTTGACCGCGCTCGGCAACTGCATCGCCTTCGCTTGCAGCGGCACCAGCACCTCGGGCTGGACCGAGATGCCCCAGTTCGGATTCGCCTTGATCAGCGCTTCTTCGGTCGTCCAGTCGTCACCGTCGTCGAGGCCGTACACGATGCCGAACTGGCTGTCGTCCTCGAACACGCCCTCGAGCAGCTTGGTGACAAAAGTGCGTATTTCGTAGCAGATCCCGGCCCGGTTGCTGCCCGCCGTCGTGATCACCCAAAGCAGCGAGTTGTTCCGTTTGCCGGTTCCCGTTTCGACCACGTCGTAGACCGTGCGCGTCTTGTGGGCGTGCAGTTCATCGACGCAACCGAAATGGATGTTCAGGCCGTCGAGCGTGGAGCCCTCGGCGGAAAGGGCTTCGAACTTGGAGCCGGACGCCAGCACATTCATGTTGTGCGCACCGACGGCGACAGCAAAGCGCGAACGGAACCCGGCGCTGCGCCGGGCCATCGTCTGTGCATCGCCAAACACGATGCGCGCCTGGTCGCGTGTCGTCGCCAGCGAATACACCTCTGCGCCGCCTTCGCCGTCGGCCGCGAGCATGTACAGGCCCACTGCGGACGACAGCGTCGATTTGGCGTTGCCGCGCGGCACTTCAATGTATGAGCGCCGGAAACGGCGTCGGCCATCGGCCTGCACCCAGCCGAACACGGTGGTCAGGATGAACACCTGCCATGGCTCGAGCGTGATTGACTCACCGGCCAGCGGCCCCTTGACGTGGGGCAGGCGCTCGATGAACGAACACAGGTTGTCCGCTGGCGCGAAGGCCCTGCCGGAGCGGTCCGTCAGCTTCGGATTGAACCGATAGGGACTGCTCTTACCCTTGAATCGGGCTAGATCATTCAGCTGCCGCTGGCAGGCGAGCTTGACCCAGCGGCACGCGGGGACGTTGCCCGCTACGACGGCCTCGGCATACCGTCGGGCAGTCATCGCGTAGCTCGACGTTGCCATCAGCCGGCGATCTCCGACCATGGATCGTGCGCGCTCGTCGGTTCCTGCGCAATCTGTACCCGCGAGCGCGACGCAGGGGTAAAGCCCATTTCCGATTCGTAGCTTTTCATCTCGAGCGCGAGATCGCGAATCACGTCCATCAGCGGCGAGCGACGCAGGATGCCGCTCGGCGTCTTGATGATCATGCCGGCCACGCCGGCGCGATTGATCTTGGCCAGCGCCTCCCGATAGAGGCCGGCGCAGTTGGCCCAGCGTTCCAGCACGGCGGCGTCGAGCGACGAGAGCAGTCCCGGCGGCGCGTTTTCGATCGCGTAGCGCCAGGCTTCCTTGGCGGTATCCGACATGTACTCGGGCGGCTCACCGAGCTTTCCGGTCGGGCGTGGCTCGTGCGGATTGATCCGGCATTTCTGCAAGGTGCCTTTGACCTTCTTGACGGCAGCGGGTAGCGGCTTACGGCCGGCCATGGGGGGCATCGAGCATCAAAAAAAGTTTTTCATTTTGCACGCGCAAAAATTCAGGCACGCGCACGATCCGGCGGCCGGAAGCGCCAGAGATCTGATCCCCCCTGGGGGGCCATCGTAGCCGCCGTGGACTGCGACAACGCCACCCGTCGCGCCCGTTTGCGCGCAGGCATCCGTTTCGTTCAGCCGGGCAGCGAGGCGCGCACGGTGCGGATTTCAGAAAGTCGTCCGACAGCGGGTGCGCTGAGCCGTCTCCCTGGCGGTCTTGCGGTTATGGCACGACGTGCATAACGACTGCAGGTTGGCCCAGTCGAGGCGAGCACCACCATCCTTAATCGGTACGACGTGATCGACGACGCGAGCGGCGACGGTCAGACCACGCGCCGAGCAGTGCGCGCACAGCGGATGCGATCGCAGATAAGCCGCGCGACATTGCTGCCAGGCCATCGACTTGTAGAAGCCGAGCTCTGCATCGAACGTGCGCCGGGCGCGGCCGTAATCGCGATGCGTCCATCCACGATGTGTGGCGCAGAAGCCGGGCGTCGCGAGCACAGCCGCGCATCCTGGGAACCGGCACGGCGTCGGCGCTCCACGTGGCATCAGATCTTCCGCTTGGCTTCATGATTGAACAGCGTGTTCATGGAGTCGTTATCCACCACGAGAGGAGTACGACCATGAGCACCATCGAACTGACGCCCGCGCAACGTGCGATCCTCGCCTACGCGATCAACCATACCAGCAGCAAGATCGACTGGTTTCCCGATAACATCAAGGGCGGCGCTCGCAAGAAGGTGATCGACGGCCTGTCGAACCGTGCCCTGATCACCACCGACGGCACCGATTGGTTTGTGGCCAGCGAGGGCTACGATGCGTTGGGTGTCCCGCGCCATGGACTGGTTGTACCCGTCGATCCTACCGATCCCGAGATGGAAACCGCAGTCGAAACCGCCGAGGCAAACATCGGGGTCAAGGCACCACGCCGCGCGCGCGAGAACAGCAAGCAGGCGCTGGTGATCACAATGCTGCGCCGACCGGAAGGCGCCACGATCGCGCAGATCTGCGAGGCGACCAGCTGGCAAAGCCACACGGTGCGCGGCACGCTGGCCGGTGCTCTCAAGAAAAAACTCGGACTCGACATTACGTCCGACAAGCAAAACGGCGAGCGCGTCTACCGGATTGCCATCCCAACTTGCAAGTGATCAAAGCAACTAAACTGAAATGGTTGTGGGACGGTGCCGTCGGCACGCCGCAGCATTCTGGAGGTCGACCATGGAACTCTATGACCGCGCCAAGTCTGTCGGAAATGCAATTGTCGAATTCGATTCATTTCGTAAGTTGCATCAGATCAACCCGGTTGCATGTAGAAATCACCTTCGCGGCTTTTTTGGTGACCAGCACGGTGACTGGAATATCGCGAACGTTCAGGCCGAAGGCGCAATGCTGCTGTTGAATGCAATGGGCAAGCAAGAGATTGGATTCAAAGACGCGCTAAAGACGCAGCAGCAACTGCAGTTAGCGGACGCATTGACGTCTGACGAGCACGATGCGAAACACGTTTAGGTGAGATCTAGGCGATATTTCCTCGACGGCTCATTTGATCTCCCGAAAAATCTCACCGAAGCGCGCCCCATCGTGGGCGCGTGTCGCTTCGGTGCCCGTGTAGTCCTGCCAGCGGCGCACGATCACGTCGACGTACTTCGGATCGAGTTCGATCAGTCGCGCGTGTCGTCCCGATTTCTCGCATGCGATCAGCGTCGTGCCCGAGCCACCGAACGGATCCACCACGATGTCGCGCGTCTTGCTGCTGTTACGCACTGCGCGTTCGACCAGCTCGACCGGCTTCATCGTCGGATGCAGGTCGTTCTTCGCGGGCTTCCTGATCTGCCAGACATCGCCCTGATCGCGTGCGCCGCACCAGAAGTGATCGGCACCATCGCGCCACCCGTAGAGGATCGGCTCGTACTGACGCTGGTAGTCAGCGCGGCCGAGCGTGAAGGTGTTCTTGGCCCAGATGATGAACGTCGACCAGCGACCGCCGGCGGCACGGAACGCCGACTGCAGCGTATCGAGCTCGCTCGACGACATCGCGATGTACACGGCGCCCTTGGTGACTGCCAGGATGTTCTGACAGGCTGCGGCCAGGAACACCTCGAAGCCGTCACCGAGATTGTCGTTCAGGATCGGGCGATTCTTGCCACGCAACTTGTCCTTCGCGGTGTTCGCGTAGTTGACGTTGTACGGCGGATCCGTGAAAGCCATGTCGGCAAGTTCGTCGCCGAGCAGGGCCCGGTAGGATTCAGCCTTCGTGGCATCGCCACACAGCAGCTTGTGCTCGCCAAGCAGCCAGATATCACCGGTGCGCGACACCGGGATCTCTTCGACTTCCGGGACCGCATCTTCATCGGTCTGTCCGGCGCGATCCGGCTCGTCGCCGGCGATCAGCGCATCCCACTCGTCGGCACTGAAGCCTGTGAGTGCGGGATCGACGCCGGCATCTTTCAGCTCGGCAAGTTCGAGACCCAGCAGCTCATCGTCCCACGATGCGTTCTCGCCGATCTTGTTGTCGGCCAGGATCAGCGCGCGACGCTGGATGTCGGTCAGGTGCGTCATTGGCACTACCGGCACCTCGGTGAGTCCGAGCTTGCGCGCCGCGAGCAGACGACCGTGGCCGGCGATGACGTTGTTCTGGCCATCGACCAGGATCGGCGCACCCCAGCCAAACTCGATGATGCTCGCGGCGATCTGCGCCACCTGTGCATCGGAATGCTGCTTGGCGTTCCGCGCATACGGGATCAGCACGTCGACCGATCGCAACTCGATCTTGACGTCCGCGACCGGGTTACGCATGGGCGACCTCGTCGAGGTTGACACGTTCAGCTTTGACCTGTTCAAAGGATCGTCCGGAACTCGCCAGCGTCACCTCGGCGTCCGGGTAGTGCTGCAGAAAGCGGCGGATCGCAACATCCACATACTCGGGTGCGATCTCGACTGCACGGCAGCGACGGCGCGTGCGTTCCGCCGCGAGCAGGGACGTGCCGGAGCCATTGAACGGCTCGAACACTACGTCGCTCGCATCGGAGAACGCCAGCATCACGTGCTCAGGCAGCGCGACCGGAAACACCGCCGGGTGATCGATGCCTTCGCCGATCGTGCCCTTGTGACGCATGATCCGGATCACGCTGTCTGGGATGCGGGTGTCCTGCGTTGGCGCGCCGGCGTGCGACCAGCCGCCGACCTCGCCATCCTTCTTGCGCATTGCGGTGGACGAACCGTCGGCACGGAGATGCGATTCCTGGCCGGCGTGCTTGCACGGTACGATCTTGTTCGGACGCCGCGCTTCGCGGTTGAAATGGAAAACGAACTCGAAGCTCGGTGCGAGGCGGCCGTTCCAGTCACCGGGCATTCCCGGCCCCTGATCCCACACATACCAGCCGAAGCGCCGCCAGCCGGATGCGTGCATCCACTGCAGCCAGCCGTCCCAGTAGGGGATAACTTCGTTGTCGCGATGGATCAGACCGAGATTGACGAGCACCTGGCCGTCGGTGGCCAGCGGTAGCGCGGCAAACACTCCGCGCATCAAGCCGTCCCAATCGACGATCGTGTTCGTGTAGTCGCGCTGGCTGCCGTAGGGCGGGCTGGTGAAGCACAATGACGCGCGATCCTCGCCCATCAGCGTCGCGATGACCGTCGGATCGGCGGCATCACCGCAGATGAGCCGATGCGTGCCAATCTGCCACACATCACCAGCTCGAGTGACCGGCGTAGTCGGCGCCTCCGGCACATCGTCGTCGGCGTCGTCGCCGTCGACCGACTCGGATTCGTTATGACCGAGCAGCTCTGCAATCTCGTTGTCATCGAAGCCGGTTAGATCAAGGTCGAACCCGGCCGCCTGCAGATCGGCCAGCTCGAGCGACAGCAGCTCACCATCCCAGCCCGCGCGTTCCGTGAGTTTGTTCTCCGCGAGGATGAACGCACGCTTCTGCGTCTCGGACAGGTGCGCGAGTTCGATCACGGGCACCTCGGTCATCGCAAGCTGGCGCGCAGCGAGGAGGCGACCGTGGCCAGCGATGACGCCGCGGTGCCCATCGACCAGCACCGGGTTGTTGAAGCCGAACTCCCGGATGCACGCCGCAATCTGCGCGATCTGTTCATCGCTGTGCGTGCGCGCGTTACGGGCGTACGGGATCAGCGACTCGATCGGACGATAGTCAATTTGAAGGGCCAGCATCGGGAGCGGAAATAAAAAAACCCGCGCGAGCAGGGCTCATCGCGGGCAAGAGAGGAGGGGGCGGTGCGAGATCCACCTCTCGCAACCATAGCCGGAATCTTAGCGAAATATCCTCAAAACGCGACACCTATGATGAGCGAGGGATCCTTGCATTTGTTGGCACGAGCCCGAGGGAAACCTGAACGACAGTCAACCTCTATTGATTCCCTGCATCGAGTTGCCGGACGATGTGCTGCATGGCGCTATCCCACCGGCGCTGGGCAGTCCGCGCGACGCAGCCGAAGCGCTTCGCGATGTCGTCCCAGCGATGCCGTTCGGCACGCATCCAGACAAGATGCCGCTGTTCCTCTTCGAGCCACTGCACCCAGCGCATCGTTTCCAGCATCCGGTCGACCGCAGATGGCGACGGCGGCAACGGGCGGTACTCGCGATCTTCGTTCGCGAGTGCTTCCCATTCGCGCCGCACAAATTCCGGCCAGACGTTGAAGTAGCCTTGAACACGCACGGGCGGCAGACGGTGGCTGGTTTCCGCTGCCTCGACAAAGCGTGCTGCCACAACATCGACGCTCCACTCAGTCATGGCGACCTCCGTGGCCGGGCGGGCCATAGAGCCGGTTGCCGATCCGGCGTACGAATTCACGCTCGATGAAATCCAGCCGCTCGTCATGCTCGGCGATGACGAGGATGCGTTGCTGCTGCCAGCCATCGCGCTTGGTCGCTTCGAGATCCACGGCCGCGGGCTGATGGCGGGCAAGCGAGGACGGGGAGTGCGGAACCGGGATCTTCATCTCACTCCCCCTGTGTGTCAGCGGTCCAGTGGAGCAACGCCAGCGCGTCGGCTTCGTTGTCGTCGATCACGGCATGTCCGAGCGCGCGCATCGCGGCGATGACTTCATCCTTGCTAGCATTGCCCCGGCCAGTCGCGTGTTTCTTGATCGTGCCCACAGGCACACCCTGGTACGGGATACGGTGGTGCTCGCACCATGCCGAGAGCGTGGCGAGGAATCCGCCATACGCGTGTGCTGCGTCGACACCGGCATGACGGCGCACTTCCTCGAAGTACACAGCGTGAATATCCCCTGCGCTGCCGTGCAGTTCCGAGAGCCAGCGACGAAAGCGCAGGAAGCGCATGCCACCCCCCTCGAAGCGCTGCGGCCGGAAGTGCTGCGCGCCGCTCGTGATGCCGCCATCAAACCGGCGCAGCGCCCAGCCGGTGGTCGTGCCCAGATCGAGGGCGAGAATCGTCGTGATCATGATTGCAGTCGTTCCTGTTGGGAGGAACGGCGCAGCCGGCAGAGCAAAACGTAATATCTTCGTGTGCGCGCGCACGCGCACGCGTATAAGAGTTACGTTGTAATGCGCCGGCTGCGCCGTTCGGCATGCTCGAATGGCGACTCAGTTGTCGGCGTATGGAGTGTATGCGGGCGTATGCGGGTTCTTGAGGTCGATGCCCCTGAAACCGCGCAGACCTGCGGCGTTTTTCCACTGCTCGCATCCACGCGTGATCAGCAGATCGGAAAACCGCCGTTGTGATCCAACAAACTCCCCGGCGGACTCGGCCCATTGCTTCCAGTCGTTGAACAATTCCGCAGTCAGCGACTTCGCGTTGGCCTCGCGTACACAGCGTTCGTCGAGCCAGCGGCCCAGCGCATCCTCGGCCTCGAAATACTCGTCGGTCGCGTCCTTCACCTGTTGGGGTGGATCAAGCCGCCCGAGACGTTGCCAGTCGAGGCAGCCCTGAACTGCCCAGGCCAGAATGCCGTCGCGCTCGGCCAGGAGCTTCTGCTGGAGCAGCTTGTCGCGGCGCTCGGGCGGTATGGTGATCGTGAACGGGATCAGGTGCAGACGCCGCTTCATCGCTTCGTCGATGTTGCGGATCGCAGGCTTGTGGTTACCGGCAACGAACAGCTTGAACTGCGGGAGAAACTCGAAGAAGTCCTGCCGCATGAAGCGCGCGGAGATCTTGTCGCCACCCGTGAGGTTTTTGATCTTTGACTCGGCCCAGCGCCGTCCCTGTTCGGTTTCGATGGCCGACACGAAGCGCGCGCCACGCAGGCTAGCCATGTCGGTCGGGTGCCGGTCGTTGCGCGTTTCCATGAATGTGTCCATCGGCGCGTTGGTGGCATAGTCGCCGAGGATAGTTGCCAGCGTGTTGACGAATACCGACTTGCCGTTCGCGCCTGTGCCGTAGAGGAAGAACAGCGCGTGCTCCTGCGTCGAACCGGTGAGCGCGTAGCCCGCCGTCCGTTGCAGATAGTCCTGTAGCTCGATATCCCCACCCGTGACCTCGGTGAGGAACTGTCGCCAGATCGGACAGTTGGCACTTGGGGTCGCCGTGGTGACCCGAGTCATCCGGTCGGTACGGTCGTGCGCACGCTGCCTGCCCGTCGTGAGATCGACCACGCCACCCGGCGTGTTGAGCAGCCACGGGTCGGCGTCCCATTCTGCGGTGGTGGCCGCATGTCGGCGATCCGATCGAGCCAGCCGTTCGACACCAGCGACCGTGCCAGAACTGGCGAGCCTGGCGGCAATCTTCGGGTTTTCCGCACGCACGGCCGTGTGACGGCACACGCTACGAATCAGGTCGGTAGCGGCCAGCGTGTCTTCGGAGCGCCAGCGATGGCCGTCCCACATCATCCAGCGCCCCCATGCGGACACGTAGCGCCAGTCGCGGTAGTAACGGCGGGTGAAGGCCAGCGCCAGCGCGTCTTCCGTGCCCCACACGGATTCGTCGCTGCCGACGGCGGGTTCCTGCTCGACGTCGATGTTGTAGATCTGGGCACGCGGGGCGTGGGCGAGAAAGGCTGCGAGATCGAAACCCTCAGCCACTGCATCCGCTGCATCCCATCCTTCTGATGCTTCCTCGGGCGGATACAGGATGTGGCAGGATTTTGCGCCTGCCGTGAGGATGGCCTGTGCTGCCTGCGTGGCGTATTCCCAGCCGGGTTTGTCGCGGTCGGGCCAGATGAGCACGGCCTTGTCCGCGAGTGGAGACCAATCGGTCTTCTCGACGGGCGCGTTCGCACCGTGCATCGCGGTTGTAGCGACGATGCCTGCGTTGATCAGCGTCTGCGCGCATTTCTCGCCCTCGACCAGGACCACCTGCGAGGCGTCGACCATGCCCGGCTGGTTGTAGAGAGGGCGCGGATTGGGCGGGGCCATCTTGCGGCGCTTCGCATCCCACGGCCGGAATTCCTTCTTCCGGCCCGGTGGATCGTAGCGGTAGACGACAGCGATCAGCTGGCCACTGGCATCAAGGTAGTCCCACTTCGCCGTGGCCGGGCCAAGATCGTCGATCGGCGCTTCCTTTTTCGTGCGTCGTTTCGGCGTGAGGGCGCTCTGTCCAATTAGCTCGCGTGCCTCCTGCAGCACGCGCGGGAAATCGACGTGAGCGTTGACACCGAGCCATGCCGCGATCAGATCGAAGATGTCGCCGCCGTCACCGGTAGCGCGGTCGGTCCACAGGCCTGCCTTCTCTCCGGCGAGCACAATTTCCAGGCTGTCACCCGGGCTACCCAATACGTCACCGACAAGGAACAGACCCCGGCGCTGCTTGCCTGCCGGGTACAGGACGGTGAGGACCGGTTCGATATGGGCTATCAATGTCGCGCGGATCTCGTCACGGCTCGTGTCCTCATGTACGGAAGACGGGATGTCGTTGAAATCGATCATTTTGAGTTCTCCCCGGTTGCGGTTATGGCCGTGTGTTCCAGCAGCGGTCCTGCCACGCGCACATCCGGCATTCGAAGTGAGTGGGATCGTTGAATGCGCGCGGCAGTCGCTCGCCGGTGTCGCTCGCGCTGATCACCGTCACGGCACGGTCGGACATGCGTTGCGCAAGCACCGCATCGAACGGAACCAGCTCGATGTACAGATCCATCGTGTCGGCGTTGATCGCGGTGAACACGGCAGGATGCTCGTGCAGACCGAGATAGGCCTGATAGAGCGCGACCTGTGCGGCATAGATGGGTTTGGCGACGGCGAGCCGGTGCTTGAGCAATTCGCGCCACGACTTGCCGCCGAGGCACTTGTTTTCCCAGAGCGCTGGATAGCTGACGTCGTCGGGGCCGCCGACGAGCACACCATCGATGTGCCCCTGCAGCCGACCATCGAGTGCCGAGAAGCCGAACTGCTCGCCATCAGCCTTGTGCGTGCGCAGATCGAATCCGGCGTCACACAACCACGCGGCCATGCGGTCCTCCATCACATGACCACGCTCGAAAATACGCAGCATGCGGCCCGGCACGTCGCGACCGTGGTCGACGGCGGCACGCTCGTACTCGTATTGCAGTGCGCGTTCGCAAGCGGCTCCCAGACGCGAGGCACCGAGATACGTTCTGGTACCTTGGCGCTTGCTCGTGCGCTGCATGCCGGAATCAATCAATGCCGTAATCCGATCCGACAAGGTGGACGATGAGTTGAAATCCATCATCGCGCGACCTCCCACGGCAGGTCGTCGGCCATGTCGGCAAACGGATCGAGTGGAGGCGTCGTACCACGCAAAGCTGGCTGGCGCGTCGCCTCGTGGTGCGAGACCATCTGTTCCGTCCAGCAGGTGACGATCGCGTCAATCACGCGCAGGGCTTCTTCCTCGGCGTAGGCACCGAGGGGTTTGTCGAAACCGATCTCACCAGCGGCTTCGCCGAACGCCTTGAGGCACCGCTTCATTGCGGCGCGTTCGACTTCAGTCGGATCAATCATCGTGTTCTCCGCAATGGTTGCGCCGTCGTCCAGGACACGAAGCCTGGTGCCGTACAGCGCATGGAAGGCGTTCTGGCAGCGTTGCGAGCAGAACGCCCAGTCAATCGGGTAGCGCCGGGGATTGCCGATACCGTGACGGGTATCGGCATGCGTGAGTCCCCGGGCCTGACGGGTGCAGACCCAGCATTTCATTGAGGATCTCCGCGTCAGGCCCAGGCAGGTTTGCCCGCCAGTGCCGGTCGGGTCGTGGTCGGCGCGGGACGGAAAGTCGGCGCGGTCTGTGCCGGAGCGCCCGACTGGCCACCAGAGCTGGGAGGCTTCGTGGCAATGCTCGTGAACGCGGCGTAATCGGCGTGATCCGGTTCGACTGCCATGCGCACGACATTGCGGTCATCGCCGCGCGCATCCTTCTCGATGTCCACGCGCACGATGAACTCGACGCCATCAAGATCGGCGAAACTCTCGATACGGCGGGCAGCCGATGCCTGCGGACTGTTGTCCTGCGGGTGGACGTGCCGAGCGCTGTTGAGAATTGCGCGGATGAAGCTGCGCCCCATCTGCCCCCAGGTAGGCCCCTTGCGCGAGTGCAGACCGATGTTCGTCCACATCTTGCGTTTGGCATACGGGCCATCGGTCACGACAAACTCGCAGGCCAGATAGACCGAGCCCGTCTCGAACGATTCGGTCGCGTAGCCGCCGGTCCAGCCCTGCTCGGGATCATCGTAGCCACCGGGTTTGATGGTCATGCGAACCGGCACCACCGTGCCCTTCGGGATCAGCTCAAAACCAGCGTGCTGGGCATCGGCATCGTTGAAGTCGTTCCATTGGGACATGATCAGTTCCTCGTCGTCGGGGATTGGGTCGCTGCGGCTGCGCATTTGCGGATCAGCGCGTGGAGATCGGGCGGCTCGAGCAGCTCGAGCTGGCCTGAACGGTCCTTGGCCGGATAGCCGTAGGGATTGAGCGTGTGGGTGACGAACGCGCGGTACGCTGTGCCGTCGTCGGCCTTGATCTCGGCGAGCGTGACGACCTCGTCGACGATGCCGGGCAGCTCGGCGGCAGTCTTCGAGCCTTCGATCTGCGGGGCGAACACCTTGCGGTTGAAATCGTCGACGCGCTCGTCGAGAATCGCGACGAACACAACGTTCTTGCCGCGCGCATGCTGCAGGTGGGTCAGTGCCGTGAGCATCTCAGTGCCGAGCAGACCGTAGGCACCGCGCATGTCGGGCTTGCCCGTGCGATCGGACACGGCCTGCGGCTGGGTTCTGGCCCAGATCAGTGCCAGGCGCGCGAGCACGGTGATGCTGTCGACGAAGTACGTGTCGTAGCGGGTCAATTGCGCCGGATCGCCGAAGCGTTCGCATACATGGCGGAAATGCGCGTCCGAGAACGGCACCTCCGGTGGCAAGGCTGGGTTGGGGCCTGCGAGGAACACGACGAGGTCGCGGAATTCCGGCCAGGTGGCGGGACGCATGCAGTCGCCCTGCCAGTCGCGTACCGCGAGGTCGCCTGCCTCGAGATCGACGAACAACGTCGAGGCCTCGGGCAGCGTTCTCAGCAGGCTGGTCTTGCCAATCCCGCTCTTGCCAAGCACGGCGATCTTGACGCCCTGGCGCTCGGCTAGCCGCTGGTCAGCGGTGATGATGGGAAGCGCCATTACGCGGCCTCCTTCAGCAGATCCGCGACAGCCGGATTCCAGAGAATCTGGTAGCCGGAGTGACCGTTGCGCGAGTACGGCATGGCCTCGGCCCAGGCCTCGCCCGCCTCGGTCAGTTCCCACTCGTCGCGGTCATTGCGCGCCTGCAGACCGTGACGCGCAAGACGCTGGTTGGCGGCTTTCGCCGAGATGCTCAGAAGCTGGCCAACCTGCGTGGCGTTGAGCGAGCAGATGGGCGCATCCGCAGCGGGCAACGCGCGTCGCAGCGTGTCGACGGCGATACCGGTGTTCTCGTGGATACAGGTCAGCGTTGCAGCCATCGCAATGCCGGCCTTGACGCCAGGCACCTTCGCCACGGCCTCGCCGATCAGCAGGATCGACGACACGCGGTCCTGGGTCGGTGCGGGCAGGCTGGCGACGGCGTTGTAGCTGCCGGTCTTGCGGATCGCTGGCAGCACCTCGCTCGTGACCCAGCGCTTGAAGCGTTTTGCCGCGTCCTTGGTGCTGCCGATGATCAGGGCGTACAGCCCTGACTCGTTGACGTGGTTGGTACGTTGCGTGCGACCGATAGCATCGATGGTGTCCAATTTCTGGACATCATCGTCATCGACGTGCGATTCGACAGCCTGGCGCGGATTGCCGAACTCGAGCACGGCGCACACATCGTTGGCGTTGAACCACGGCTGGCCTGCGTCGTCGACGTTGACGCGCACGGCATGGGACTCAAATTCGAACGGCAGAATGTTCGTCATGCTCAGGCTCCGATGTCATCGATGAGGGCCAGGCGGAACGCCGGCTTGCCGGGTTTGGTGGTGCGTGCAGGGGAGAACTGCTCGCGCAGTGCCGGTGGCCAGTTGTTGAAACGCGATTCAGCGATCGAGAACTCGACGTCGAGATAGTCCTCAATGCGCTCACCAGCAGCAGTGAGACGCGAGGCCATTTCGGAAAGACGCTGCTGGTCCCATGACACGCGACGTGGCAGTTCGAACGTGATGCGCAGGGGACCGTCGGACACATGCGTGGTGCCGTAATCACGACCGGAGTCACGCAGTGCGTTACGTGCCTGTTCGCCATAGGCAGCGTCGAGCGCTGCGTCAAACTTCGTGCGAGTGGCCTTGATCCATTCGCTCGCATCGATCAGGTTGCGATGAATTGCGGCTTTCTGGGCTGCAGGCAAGGCTGCGATCTGGGCCACGGACATGGCCATGAGATCGGCCGGGAGGATCGTCATGTCGCTCATGGCTTTCCCCTCACTGACCGACGGCGGTTTGAGTATCTGCGCGCTCGGACGTGCTCTTGCGCAGACTCTCGGCCTCGAACGATTCGACATCCTCGAGGCGGTAGAGCACGCGGCCTTGCAACTTCAGGAATACCGGGCCGATACCGTCTGAGCGCCAGCGCTCGAGCGTGGCTTCACTAACGTCCCAGCGTTCAGCCAGATCGCGTTGATTGAGGTGTTTGATACTCACGTTTTTCTCCTTTCGGGTGGTTGCGAAAACGTGAGGTCATCTTCGGATTCGGCATGTACGGGCGTCCGCCACCGCCATGTACGGGCTGATGTACGGGCGCAGTTCCTGCCTGGAGAATCGGAGCCAAAAAAGCAAAAAACCGCCCGAAGGCGGTTGTGCGTGACGATGAGGGGACGAGTCAGTTCAGGTTGAATCCGTACTGTCCGTTGCCGTCGTTGGCGATGTAGTCTTCCCAGACGGTGTTGCCGCTGAACAGGTTCTGCATTCGCTGGCTGCGCCCGGATTTCTGGTTGCCGTAGACGGCGGCGAGGATTTCGTGGGCTGGAACCCATCGACGGCCGTGCGATAACTGCTCATACAGATAGCTAACAGCCGCCACCTGCCGTTTGCCCTTGATGTTCCAGGGACGGTTGGATCTTGTGACGATGACGAGCGTGCTGGTAATCGGATCGAAGCGCACCGGCAATGATTTGTCGAGGTGTGTGCCGGGCGAGGATACGAGCAGCCGATGAATCAGATCGGCATCGATGTGCGGGTTTGCACTGTGCTCGACCAGCAGGTCGCGAATGGAAATGATCCTGTAGTCGCGCGGTGGTGGCACAACGTTGGGCAAATTCTGCCCCGAGGTCAGGACGAGCCCCTGGCTTGGCAATGACGGTTGTCGAAGGTGTGCAAACACCTGTGCAGCTTGCGTTGATAAATCCCTGACGAACCACACGTCGACCTGTGCGTCGGCCACACGCATCCGGCCGAGTTGCCAGAGTATGCCGTCGATCGCCGGGGAGGCGATGGCGCGACGCAGAGCCTGCGGTATGCCCAGCAGTTCGGCAATGTAATTCAGCAGCCTGGACGCGTTGACGGCACGGACTGCCGCGACGCTGGTATCAAGGTATTTCCGGCGGAATGTCTCAGGACATCGATAGCGATATCGCCCGGATTCGTCTTCCACGAGATCGACCATGACTGTCTCATCGCCACAGGGTGCCGGATAACCGCTGGCGTAGCCGATGCATTCAGTCCACGTTTCGAGATCGTGCCCGGACAGGGCCGTCGCGCGCGACAGGCTCCATCCGGGCACGCCCTGCAGACGTTGTCCGTCCGCGTCGGGGATCGGCTGGTTCGATTGTTCGAACAGTGCGATCAGCTCAAGCAGCGAGCGCGTCGACAGGGGTGTCGTCTGCACTGCCGATCTCCTTCACCAGATTCCACCTGGCGAGCAGGCGGTCGCACAGCGCCCGATCCTTTTCGCGCTTGGTCTTGATATTGCAGCGATTTTCGTCGCGCAGAATGATGGTGATCGTGCGTGCGCGATCCGTGCCGACCTTCCTGATGCGAATGGAAAGCTTTGCGTAATTGAGGTGGTGGTCACGGAAATCAAATGTTGGGGAGATCAGGGAACGGGCGGCCGTGTAAATGTCGTCGCTGTCCTTTGCCCAGATTTTTACTAGCAGTGATCGATGGCTTTCGGATGCATAGCCGAGCTCAATCACCTTGACCGATGCAACGTTCTCACCGGAGATGTCGAAATTCCGGAGTGCTGCCAGGCTCTGGTAATCGTATTGCTTGAGCGGGACTTTTTCGCCGGTGATCGGCGACTGCAGCAACGAGTCTGCTGCGATGCGCGCCAGCGCTTCACGTCCGTCCGTGTCTTTCGACAGGATTTCCAGATGACCGTTGGCCGGCTCGTAGGTGACGTGCGAGGACACGGCACGCACGACCTCCTGCGGCACCAGTTCACTGTCCTGGACGCAATCGACGATTTCGGGCGGGCGGTTGTGGTGGACACTGATCTGATACAGCTCGATGTCCTCGCCGGTCTGCGTGTCTGGGCGCAGTCGCTTGAACACCTGTACGGCGACGTCTGTCGCTGCACAGCGTAGCTGCTCGGCCACTGCATTGTGGAAGGACTGACGCGCTTCCACATCGTCCAGCACTGCGAGATCTTTGGGGGCCAAGTACCCCGAATAGCAGGTAGCACTTTGGCGGAATACGTCCGCCTGCCGCGCATTCAAGGCTTCATCGAATAGCGAGGGAGCATGGCGATACAGCCAGATCGCACGCTCGTACTGGTTGCGAATTGCAGAAAACGCTGCCTGGTCCTGCTCATCGAAGATATCCTGACTGATCCCGTCGATGACGTCCTGCCCAGGACCATCGGACAGCAACACGATGCGTTCGGCAACCTCCTCGATCTGCTGCCGTTCCCCGACATCGAGGCTCGCCAGTTCGGCCTCCATCGCCGCCCGCTGGTCCCGCTTGGTCTGGTCGTCATCCAGATCCACAAGATCCAGGCCGAATTTATCGACCATGAATTCGTGGAACACGGCCGGCGTCACATGGCCCAGCAATTTCGACAGATTCTCTGCATCGTTCATCGCTACCCCTTTCTCAACGTGTGGATCAGGCTGGCTTCGGTCTGTGTGGCCCTGTTTTTTATCGGGGTGTACAGACCGATGGCGTTCGGTTTACCGAACAGATGTGATTATTTCGGGACGGTGCTGGGTTTGTCAAGCAGTTACGAATTCGTTCGGTCGGGTGGTATCATTTTCTGAGTAAAACCGGAACGATCAGGAGAATTCAGTGCCATCCCCTCTGGGTGACAAGATCCGTGCGCGGCGCAAGGAAAAAAGGCTTAGCCTCGAGCAACTGGCCGAGCTGACCGATTCCAGCAAGAGCTATATCTGGGAGTTGGAAAACAAGGACGACCCGAAGCCGTCGGCTGAGAAGATCGGGAAGATCGCTGCCGTGCTCGATGTGACGACGGAATTTCTGCTGAACGAGTCCACGACGACTCCCGACGAGGAAGTGGTCGACGAGGCTTTCTTCCGCAAGTACAAGAGCATGTCCGAGCCGGACAAGAAAAAGATCCGCAAGATCCTGGATGCCTGGGAGGACGAATGACGGCTGTGAAAAAGCCGAAGGCGGCAGCTAATCAGATTTCGTCGATGCTGAACGCCGTGCTCGGCGTGGACCGTTTTCCGGTCAAGGTCGATGAACTGGCGCTGGAGTATTCACGGCAGTGCTTCGCAGATTCGCCGATCGACAAGGTGGTCGGCGAGGACATGGATGATTTTGAAGGCATGCTGGCTGCGAACAAGGCCCGGTCGAAATGGCTCATCGTCTATAACAGCGCCGTGCGATCGGAGGGGCGCAAGCGCTTCACCGTCGCTCACGAATTTGGGCACTACCTGCTGCATCGCCATCAGCAGGTCCATTTTGAGTGCGGCACCGATGACATAGAGACGGGCGACAACAATGGGCGCGATATCGAGGGGGAAGCCGATGTCTTCGCCTCGACCCTGCTGATGCCGCTGGATGATTTCCGGCGACAGGTGGACGGACAGCCGGTCAGCTTTGATCTGCTCGGTCACTGCGCTGATCGCTACGGTGTTTCTCTGACAGCGGCAGCTTTGCGCTGGACCGAAATTGCGCCGAAGCGTGTCGTGCTGGTGGCCAGTCGCGACGACCATATGCTATGGGCGAAATCGAACGATGCGGCGTTCAAATCGGGGGCATATTTTGCGACACGCAGG
The DNA here is from genome assembly GCF_003854235.1 of Burkholderia sp. Bp8998. Taxonomy (NCBI): domain Bacteria; kingdom Pseudomonadati; phylum Pseudomonadota; class Betaproteobacteria; order Burkholderiales; family Burkholderiaceae; genus Burkholderia; species Burkholderia sp. Bp8998. The sequence continues at coordinate 35,758 of NZ_QTQF01000006.1, read as the reverse complement.
AACACAATCGAGTTGCCTCGCCAGGCGCTTGCCCACAGCGATAACGGCTGGAGTGCAGGCGATCAGCAGACGGGCCGAGCGCAGCACTGGTTTCCACATGAACCTGCCAGTATGCCCGTTACCGAAATGACCCGGGTGGCAGGGCAGTACGACTATACGTTGACGCTGCTGTCGTTGCCCGACGCGGAATGGCAACGGCCCCGGCATGATGATGAAGAGGCCGAGGAGGACAGCTTCGACCGGTTCGTCCGCAGCGGACAGTACCCGGTTCGGTAGATCATGAGCGCGTACAAGTGGCAGTTCAGTTCCCGTTTCCGCCGCAACGCCTTCGGCTGGCGATCCGACACGCCGATTCAGCGTATCAAGGAAGCGCTTTCAGAAATCAAGGCGGTCGCACGTAAGGAGCCAGTGGTTGCGGCCGAGGGGGCGGTGCTGCTCCTCGAAAAGCTGTCGCCCGCGCTGGAGCAGGTCGATAGTTCCTCGGGCGCCTTGGGCACTGCGGTCAACAAGGCCATCGAAACACTGGTGCCGATCATTGCGAAGGCGGATGTCGACGCGTGCGTTCGGCAGCATTGGCTTGAACGCCTGTGGCAGGCTTTGCAGGACGATGAGATGCCCTACATCGAATCGCTCGGCGAGCACTGGGGCGAACTGTGCGTTACCCCGGAGATTGCTGCCCGGTGGGTCGATGATTTCTTGCCGCTGGTCGAACATGTCTGGGGTTCCCAATCCTCCGGTCACGGTTTTTTCAAGGGGACGGGTGCATGCCTTGCTTCCTTGTACGCCGCCGGTCGCCATGAACAACTGCTCGCGTTGCTGGAGCGAGCACCGTTCAAGTGGTGGTATTACCGCCAGTGGGGCGTAAAGGCGCTCGGAGCGATGGGGAAGAAGGCGGAGGCGATCCGCTATGCCGAGCGGTCGCGCGGCTTGAACGACCCTGGCTGGCAGATTGCAGAGACCTGCGAAGCCCTCCTGTTATCGTCGGGCATGGCGGAGGATGCATATCGACGCTATGCGATCGAAGCCAATCAAGGCACGACCAATCTCGCCACCTTTCGCGCCATCGCCAAAAAATATCCGAACATTCCGCCGGAGCAGATTCTGCGCGACCTGGTTGCCAGCACGCCCGGTGCTGAAGGCAAGTGGTTCGCCGCCGCGAAAGATGCTGGCCTGTTCGACGTTGCCATCGAGTTGGTCACACGCAGCCCGACCGACCCGCGCACACTGGCGCGCGCAGCAAGAGATTTTGCCGAGCTTCAGCCTGGGTTCGCGGTTGCTGCCGGCCTTGCTTCATTGCGGTGGATTTCGCTTGGCCATGGTTATGAAATCACGGGCACCGATGTACTCGATGCGTATTCGGCCGTGCTGAAGGCCGCATCAACGGAAGGCATGGATATTCGGCAGGTCAAGACCCAGATCAGGGATCTGCTGGCCTCGACGCCCGCAGGCAATCAGTTTATGAAGACCGTTCTGGCCCATCATCTGGCGGTCTGATTCAGTCGCGTTTTTGCGATAGCCTGCATCCGTATGCGCGCATACGAAACTCCCTCATGGTGTCGGTGACGGTTCGTCTGGAAAATTTCGCTTTCAAGGCGAGTTTGACGGAGAGGGCCGGTACCGATGCACGAGATAAACCAGATTTCCCCAGAACGGATGACCCCGGAGCAGCGCCGGCTCGAAGTCGCGTCGCTGCTGGCCAATGGGCTCGTGCGCCTGCGCATCAGCCATTTTCCACAGTCCACAAAGCGCCTTCCGGAGAGTGAGTTTGAGCTTGCCTTATCTGGACGCCAGCGCGTTCATACAGACCCCGTCAACAACAAAAATACGGAGTCCAGATGAGTACGAGCCCGCGTGCATACACGACACCAGCGTCGGTGGCTGCGCAAATCGCCCGATTGCCTGATCTGCCCATGTCAGAAATCAAGGCGCTCTGGCGCAGGCTGATCGGGGGCGATACGCCCACGCACAACCGGCAGTTTCTCGAGCGCCGCATTGCCTACCGACTGCAGGAAGTCGAGTTTCGCAAGGTCGATCCAAACCTGCTTGAGAGGAACAAGCGCCGAATTGCCAATCTGGTAGAAACGGGCAAGCTCACCAAGAAGGCGCGATCGTTCCGTCCGCCAGCGGGGACGGTGCTGACTCGCGAATACCAGAAGGTCGAGTATCGCGTGACGGTCATTGCGGACGACCGATATGAGTTTGAAGGTCGGCTATACCCGAGCCTGTCGATGATTGCTCGCGAAATTACCGGGACGCGTTGGTCAGGTCCCGTGTTTTTCGGTCTCACGGAGCCGGGAAAGCGGAGGGTTGAAAAGCAGCGGGGGCGGAGATGAGCGATTCACTGACCCGGCGCTTGCGCTGCGCCGTCTACACGCGGAAATCCACCGACGAGGGGCTGGACCAGGAGTACAACTCGATCGATGCGCAGCGCGATGCGGGGCATGCGTACATCGCGAGCCAGCGTGCCGAGGGCTGGATTCCGGTCGCCGACGACTACGACGATCCGGCCTACTCGGGCGGGAACATGGACCGTCCCGCGATTAAACGCCTGATGGCAGATATCGAAGCGGGCAAGATTGACATTGTGGTGATCTACAAGATCGACCGGCTGACGCGCAGCCTGACCGACTTCGCCCGCATGGTCGATGTGTTCGAGCGCCACGGCGTGTCGTTCGTCTCGGTTACCCAGCAGTTCAACACCACGACGTCAATGGGTCGACTGATGCTGAACATCCTGCTGTCCTTCGCCCAGTTCGAGCGCGAGGTCACCGGGGAGCGCATTCGCGACAAAATCGCTGCGAGCAAACGCAAGGGCATGTGGATGGGCGGTATTCCACCCATCGGGTACGACGTCGTGAATCGCCGACTGGTGTTGAATGACGGCGAGGCAAAACTCGTGCGCCACATCTTTCGGCGTTTCGTCGAAATCGGATCGAGCACCCTCGTGGTCAAGGAGTTGAGACTCGATGGCGTGACGTCGAAGGCATGGACCACGCAGGACGGCAAGGTCCGTAAGGGGCGGCCGATCGACAAGGCGCTGATCTACAAACTGCTGCACAACCGTACCTACCTCGGGGAATTGCGCCATCGGGACCAATGGTATCCGGGAGAGCATCCGTCGATCATCGATCGCGAGCTGTGGGATCGAGTTCATGCAATCCTGTCTACCAATCGCCGTGCGCGCGCAAGCGCCACGCGGGCGCAGGTGGCGAAGGTGCATTGTCTGCTCAGGGGTATGGTGTTCGGAAGCGACGGCCGGGCGCTGTCGCCAATTTCCACGGTAAAGAAAGACGGGCGTCGATATCGCTACTACGTCCCTCAGCGTGAAAAAAAGGAGCATGCCGGTGCGTCGGGTCTGCCTACCTTGCCGGCGGCCGAACTCGAGGCAGCGGTGTTGGATCAACTACGGGCGATCCTTCGCTCGCCGGGGCTGATCGGGGATATGCTGCCTCGGGCTATCGCACTCGACCCCAGCCTGGACGAGGCCATGGTCACCGTGGCGATGACCCGTCTCGATGCGATCTGGGACCAGCTGTTCCCGGCAGAGCAGACCAGGATCGTCAAATTGCTGGTCGAGAAGGTGATCGTGTCGCCCGATGATCTGGAGGTGCGGTTGCGCGCGAACGGCATCGAGCGTCTGGTCCTTGAATTGCGACCGGCGACCGATGGCGGGGCCGAGGAGGTCATGGCATGAGTAAGATGTCGATCCAGCAGGCAGGGGAGCCAACCGTCGTCGAAGCAAGCGACGGCCGTCTGACGCTGTATGTGCCGATCCGGATCAAGCGGCGTAGCGGTCGCAAATTGGTCACGCTGCCCAGCGGTGAAACCATGAAGCCACGGCCGTGGGACAACACCACGGCCACGCCGCTGCAGTTGGCGTTGGCCCGAGGCCACCGCTGGCTGGCGATGCTGACGTCGGGCGAAGTGCAGTCGCTCAAGGAAATTGCTGCCCGCGAGAACGTCGACCCCAGCTATGTAAGCCGCATGGTCAATCTGACCTCGCTGGCGCCCGACATCGTGGCCGCGATTTTGGACGACGCTTTGCCGGATCACATCACGTTGTTTGATCTGGCGGTCGATCCGCCGGCTCTGTGGGAATTGCAACGTGAGAGGCTAAAAGTCGTTGAATGACTGGCTGCGGACCCATTGCGGCCAGTCAAGTTTTCGAAAAGCGGACTTTCAAGGCTCCGGTTCAGCGGCGGGCCGCGTAGAGTACCGTTCGCTGTAACCGGTTGTCAGGCTCTGGCTACTCAAGCAGATTCTTAACCATCAGTGCCGTCTTCTTTAGCTCTGCCGAATCGAGGCCCCTGCCGTCCTCCTCGGTCGACGTGAAGAGCGTCTTGCCCTCAGCGAAGCCGTTCTTTCTGTACCAAGCTTGCTTCCACTCCCAGCCCCGCTTGTAGTCGGGGCGGCTGAGCATGCCGAGGTGCTCCCAGACGAGCAGGTCGCCGTCGGCGGTAACGAACGAGAAGTCGGGGCGCAGGCGGCCCGCTGCGGTCGTCCCGTCGAGCACTCGCTCGTACTCGTAGGGGATACCGAGCTGGAACAGCATGTTTGCGATGACCAGCTCCGACTTGCTGCGCACCAGGTGGCCCTTCTCGGTCCGGTGGATCAGGTGCTCGGCGAAGGGCACAGTGTCGTCGGCGGCGCGGATGACGCTATGGAAGATATTCGTGTTGCGGCGCGCGGTTTCCGAGCGCTCCGGACGCGTGAGGTCGAAGAGCACTGTCGCGTCGTCGCCCTCGATGAGGAGCACGAGCTGTTCACGCGAGCGCGTTAGCGCGGTGTACACCAGCTCGCGCGAGAGCAGCCTACTGTTCTTCGGCAGGATGACGAAGACCTTCTTAAACTCGCTGCCCTGCGACTTGTGGACGGTGAGGGCGTAGGCCAGCTCGAGGGGAGCGTAGCCGTTGGAGAACTGGTTGGGCCAGTAGTCGAAGGTCAGGTTCGGCCGCCCGGCGAACACGCCCTTGAGCATATTCTTCACCTTCGACATCAAGGCGACTTCGCCGTTCGCGATGTAGTGCTCCTCGCTCGCGCGCTCGACCCAGTTGTACGCCTTGCGCCGCTGGTTCGTGGTCTGGATGACTTTGTCCTTAGCGACGATAGTCTCGTCGCCAAGGCTCACTCCCCAAAGCGTCGCTGCCGCCTCCAGCTCCTTCGCGCGGAACTGCCGCTGCACCCAGCGATTCAGGTCGTGGACGCCGTGCGGGTGCATGCGGACCGGCGACAGGATCTGCCAGCGCTCGGAGCCCTCCGGCGCGTCGAACGGGACCCAGCCCTTGTCGTCGAGACCGAGCGCCGTGTCGAATCCGGCGACGTCGCTTGGGCCGCTCAGCCCGAGGTGCCGCTGGAACGCCGCCAGGAGCTGTGCACGCAGCTCGTCGGGCGTCTTCCACAACGCGATCTCGAGGTCGTTGAATTTCTCGCCCAGCTCAAGGCCGCTGAGCACACGGTCGGCGTCGACGGGCTGCTGCTCGCGCGTGAACCAAGACGCGAGACGGAGCGCGTCCGAGGCCGACGAGGACGCCGCTGCTGCCGCGCGGACCTCGACCGAGAGCCTGGCGAGCGCATTGCCGAGCGGCGTGCCGTTCTCCCCCTTCACTTCCGTGGTTTCGAGGTACGAGACGAGATCGGCGAAGGGACGCCCCACGCCGATGGGCGGGAGCTGGTTCGGATCGCCGACGAGGATGACGCGCTGCACGTGCGCGAGGTCGAGCGCTTCGAGAACGGCGACCAGGTCGTCCATCGTGAGCATCGAGCACTCGTCGATGACGACAGTCTTTTCCTTCCGGTACTTGTCCTTGCCGTCGAACTTTGGCCGCTGGCGAGAGCCGTCGTAGCGACCAAGGCGATGAAGGAACTGCGCGACGGTCATCGCCTCCGCGCTAGTCGCCTTGCCGAGGCGCACGCGCGCCTTTCCGGTCGGCGCGAGCAGCAGGATGCCGTCCTTCGTGAGCGCGTCGCAAAGCATGAGCGCGCCCATGACAGACGTCTTGCCCGTGCCCGCGCGTCCGACGAGAACGCTGAGACGCCGTGAGAGAAGCCGCTCAAGGGCGACGGCCTGTTCGTCGATGGCCTGCCGGTGGATCTCGTTCGCCTTGTCGAACTTGCCGCCCGCCTCGGAGATAGCTGTGACGAGCAGCTTCCGCCAGTCGGCCGTGATGGGCGCCGCAGCCTTCGCTGCACGCTTGCCAAGCACGGAGCGAAGTCGGTCCTCGCGGCCCTTTAGTTCCGTGAGCTGGAGCGCCGCCGTCGGCGCTCCTTCCGCAGCGGGGATGTCGATGAGCTCGACGACGCCGGCGAGCGTCGAGCGGTTCGTGCTTGGCCAGTCCGAGCCGATGACGCACGGGTGCGCGAGGTCGAGCGATCTCACTCGCTGAAGCGCTTCGGGCACGCTGAGGAGCGCGTCGCCGTTCTCGGATGCTTCACGCAGGATCGCGACCAGCGCAGCGCGCAGGCGGCGCGCGTCGTTCGGCGAGCCCACCTTCGACGGCGCCGGGACCGGGTGCTTCGCGGCGATGGTCGCGTCGGGAAGCAGCCCGCGATCGATGACGCCGACGGACACCGGTGAGTCGTTCCAGTCGCCGAGATCCACCTCGCTTATGCGGTACGGGTTCGCGAGGATCTCCTCGTCGGTCACCTTCGCGGCGGTGCCTTTCGCGCGTTCCTTGGGGTCGAACCAGCGGAGCGCCTGCTCTGAGGTGAGCGCGAAGCGCGAGAGCAGCTTGAGCAAGGCGCGACGCTCATCGGCGAGGTCCGTCCATGTCTCGCGGATCGCCTTCAGGTCCTCGGTGTATGCAGGCTGTGGAGCCTTCTGTTTGCCGCGAAGGATCGCGTCCACCGTCGGCCACGGGTCGGCTTCGGCCTTCACCGTTCCCGACGACCGCAGCTCCAGCGCGAGTGCCGTCCCTAAGCGCATTCCCAGCGCTTCGAGCACAGGGCCGAGCCCAGGGAACGCCCCTCGGTCCTGCCACGCTTGGGCGATTTGCTGGTTGAGCCACTCCTCGCGGCGCTCCCACGGGCCTTTGGCGATGCCATGCACGCGGATCTTCCGCACCGATTCGAGGCAGCGCACCAAGGTCGAGAGAGCGATGTCTGCGGGGGCGAGTTCGGCGGCGTAAGAGAAGACCCGAACGTGTGCAGGGTCGGCGGGCACTGCGATCTCGCGAAGGAGCCGTTCGCGCCGCGCGTCTTCGCTGGCGTCACCCGTCGGTTCCAAGTAATCGTGGTACGGGAGCAGGAATCCGTCCTCGCCATCGGGCCGGATTGTGTGGCGAATGAGCAGGTCCCACATCAAGTGCGTGGGCTTCTTCTTCGAGACGTCGTAGGCCTTCGGCTGGGCAACATTGGCGATCCTTCCGACGCCCATTACCAGCCGCGAGAAGGTGTCGCCGAGCGGCTGCCCTTCCTTGCAGTAGAAGAAGACCAGCGAGCGCTCCGCCGTGAGGCGGCTCGTGAAGAGCTTGAGGATTGCCTCCTGGCGCTCGCGCCCGAAGACCCACGGGCTATTGAATGGAGCTTCCTCGTCGAGGGGAAGCGGCGTGGGCAGTCGAGCGTCGATCGCCTCCTGTTCGCTCTTGAGCATCCACGCGAACGGCACGACGAACGTAGCGTACGACGGGATCTTCACCAACGTCGGCTTCAGGTGCCCGTGCGTCTCCTCGGCCTTCTTGATGCCCGCGTACGGGTGAACGAAGCGCCGGGCCCATTCCTCGTCGTTCATGAACGCGCCCGACTCCGCCTGGCAGGCAGGCAGCACGTCAGGCTCAAGCGTGCTCCATCGCTTGCCAGCGATCATGTCTTCGCGCGCGTCGTCGCGCTCCTCGCGGATGCGGTCGAGTGCGGCGCAGAACGAGTTGCACGATGGATGACGGCAGACCGATCCGTTCCAGCGGGAGTCGTGCCAGGCTACGCGTGCGGTCAGGTGGAACACTACCATTTGCTCTCCATGCGTCTAGCTATCTATTTGGACGGCAAATCGCGATTATCACCCGACTACCACCGTCTGCACGTTGCCGCAATCGGGCGTTCAGTAAATGCCGTGGCCGCGTTCCCCGCGACCTGAAGCAGCCTTGAACCGGTGCGTCAGTTCCTTTCGTCTACCAATGTCATAAATTAACCGCTCGATCCGTCCGCGTGTAACCAATTGATTTGTGTGGGAATAGTCTGTGGTCTTTGCGGACTTCCGACGGAGCAGGGAGAGAGGGGCCGGAGAGAGAAATGGCCGGGAGAGAGTGGTAAGTGGCCCGAAACGGGCCGGCTGGCTCGTCGGTGAAGTCCACAGGCGTTTGCAGGAACTCCCACGGGTGCGCGGGAGCCGGGGCGAGCAGACAAGAAAAAACCCCAACCGAGAACGGTTGGGGTTCGAATTTTGGTGGAGGCGGCGGGAATCGAACCCGCGTCCAGAAGCGCTCCACGACTAGTTCTACATGTTTAGTTCAGTCATTTGATTTAACCGCAGCGACGCGGACGAACACGCTGCACTACGGCGATTCGCTAGGTTTTCGACCCTGGCGTCGCGACGCCGACAGGGCTTAACTGACGTAAATGACCTCTGGCGGTATTGCTACCGGTCTTGCGACACTAGCCCGTCAGTGAACTAGGCAGAGGACGGCGGCCGTTAGGCTGCCAGTGCGAACGTATCGTCGTTTGCAGTTACGATTTTCCCATTGATTAACGAGGTGACGGGTCCTCGACATGCCCTAGCCGCTTCACAACCCCTGTCGAAACCAGGTCGCCCCCGCGGATCAGATCAAACATTATAGCCCAACATCGCGCAGCAGTTCGCGCAGTTCCTGCGTCGTGCCGACGAGATGCTGCGCCTGCCAGTCGGCCGGCGCGGCGCCGTCGCCGCAGTAGCCATAGGCGGCGGCGACCGTCGCCATGCCTGCCGCGCTGCCGGCCTGGATGTCGCGAAGATCATCGCCGACATAGACGATGCGCTCGGGCGCGAGGGTCATCTGCCCTGCTGCATGCAGCAGCGGGGCCGGATGCGGTTTCGAGTGCGGCGTTGTGTCGCCCCCGACGATGCAGGCCGCGCGCGTCGCGAGGCCGAGCAGGTCGGCGAGCGGCGCGGTGAGACGCATCGCCTTGTTCGTGACGATGCCCCAGCGCACGCCGCGCGCATCGAGTTCGTCGAGCACATCGCCGATGCCGGGGAACAGCACCGTGTGCACGCAGATGTCCGTCGCGTAATTGGTCAGGAACTCGTCGCGCATCGTTTCATAGCCGGGCGATTGCGGGTCGATGCCGAATGCGCCGCCGAGCAGGCCACGTGCACCGGCCGATGCCAGCGGCCGCAGTACGTCGAGCGACGTTTCGGGCAAGCCGCGCACGCGCTGCATCTTGTTGACGGCGGCGGCGAGATCGGGCGCCGTGTCGGCGAGCGTGCCGTCGAGGTCGAACAGCACGGCATCGCAGTGCAGCAGGCGCGGCTCGTCGAGTGCAGGCCGGCCGGTCGAAAGGAGAGTCGTCATGCCGGTCGAAAGGTCAGACGCCGCGGCGGCACGCGACGAGATAGTTGATGTCGGTGTCGTTCGACAGCGCGAAGCGCTTGCCGATCGGGTGATAGGTGATGCCCTTGATCTCCACGATGTGCAGATCGGTCCCGCGCACGAAACTCGCCAGTTCCGACGGGCGGATGAAGCGCGCGTAATCGTGGGTGCCCTTCGGCAGCATCTGCGCGATGTACTCCGCACCGATCACCGCGAACAGGTAGGACTTCAGGTTGCGGTTCAGCGTGGAGAAGAATACCCAGCCGCCCGGCTTCACGAGCGTCGCGCACGCGGCGACGATGCCGGCCGGCGATGGCACATGCTCGAGCATCTCCATGCACGTGACGACGTCATAGGTGGCCGGCTCGCGTTCGGCGATCGCTTCGGCGGCGATCGCCTCGTAATCGACCGTGATGCCGCTTTCGAGGCTGTGCAGGTCGGCCACGCCGAGCGCTTCGGTCGACAGGTCGATGCCTTTCACCTGCGCGCCGAGCCCTGCCATCGATTCGGACAGGATGCCGCCGCCGCAGCCGATATCGAGCGCGCGTTTGCCGGCGAGGTGCGCATGTGAATCGATCCAGCCGAGCCGGACCGGGTTCAGGTCGTGCAACGGCTTGAATTCGGCATTCGGATCCCACCACCGATGGGCGAGGTCGCTGAATTTCTGGAGTTCGTGCGGATCGGCGTTGGTCATGTCGGCAAACGGGCTACGGAAGGAGGGCGGTGCGTCGATACGTCAGCCCCGAGTATATAAGGGGGCGCACAACGAGGCCAGCGAGCGCCTGGACGGGCGTCAAAGAAAAAGCCCCGCCGGAGCGGGGCTTTGAAGCAGTCGAAAACCGCGGCTTACTGCGCCGGAACGGTCGTCTTCTGGACTTCTTGCGTACCGACCACTTCGACTTCCACGCGGCGGTCCGGTGCGAGGCAGGCGATCAGTTGCTTGCGGTTCTTCTGGTTGCAGCCGGTCGTGACCGGGTTGCGCTTGCCCTTGCCTTCCGTGTAGATCTTGTTGGCCGGGACACCCTTGCTGACCAGGTACGACTTGACAGCTTGCGCACGGCGCAGCGACAGACGGTCGTTGTACTTGTCCGAACCGATGCGGTCCGTGTAGCCCGTTGCGACGACCACTTCCGTGTTCATGCCTTCGATCTTCGAAGCCAGTTCGTCCAGCTTTTGCTTGCCCAGCGGCTTGAGCGTTGCCTTGTCGAAGTCGAACAGTGCGTCGGCCTGGTACGTGATCTTCTGGCTGGTGATGGCCGGAGCCGGAGCCGGAGCGACCGGCGGCTGCGGTGCCTGGGCGACCAGTGCGCCATCGCACTTTGCGTTGGCGGTGGCCGGCGTCCAGAACGCGTCACGCCAGCAGAGCTCGTTCGTGCCGTTCATCCACACCCATTCGCCCGTGCCGTTCACCCAGTTGTCGTTGACGGCTTGACGCGACGCCGGCACCGACTGTGCCGAAGCGGATGCAGCCATAACTGCGGTAGCTGCAATGAACGCGAGCTTTGAAAGTTTATTCATATTTCTCCTCTCGAAATTGAGATTACCGCAGGTTTACTGCGAGCTTGTTGACGGTGACAAGTCATACATTGCTCGAAGTATAACATTGGTGCGGCACAAAAAACGCGGCACCGCTCTGTGTAGACTTCGAGCAGCGTCTAACTTTCAGTGCGTTGGCATTTTGCCATATCGTTCCCTTCCTACGAAAAAAAATCCTCCCCACCCTAAGATCGCTCCAACTTTGTGGTGCATGCGCAACACCCGCTGCCGTAACTTTTAGGGATTGTCAAGAGCGTGCCCGCGAAATTGCGCGAAAGGCCGCAAGTGTTTACTCGCGTGCGTGACACGAATTGGCGCGATGCCCGAACCGCCTGAAGGGGGGCGATCGCGGCCGGTTCCAGGTGCCGCCGCCTTGGCCGCGATTTTTGCTGTTTACATATAGAGGGGGCGGCGAATCGGCGGCTGATGGGCGCATGTTAGAATCTCGCGTTGCGTTGCGCATGCAGCGCCCACGCGAAAGGCGTTCGCCGTCTTCGCTCCGAAACGATACGGATACATGGATCAATTCGCCAAAGAGACCCTGCCCACCTCCCTAGAGGAGGAAATGCGCCGTTCGTATCTCGATTACGCGATGAGCGTGATCGTCGGACGTGCCCTTCCGGATGTCCGCGATGGCCTGAAGCCCGTGCACCGGCGCGTACTGTTCGCGATGCACGAACTGAACAACGACTGGAACCGCGCGTACAAGAAGTCGGCGCGTATCGTCGGCGACGTGATCGGTAAGTATCACCCTCACGGCGATACCGCGGTGTACGACACGATCGTGCGGATGGCGCAGGACTTCTCGCTGCGCTACATGCTGATCGACGGGCAGGGCAACTTCGGCTCGATCGACGGCGACAATGCCGCGGCGATGCGTTACACCGAAATTCGCATGGCGAAGATCGGTCACGAGTTGCTCGCCGACATCGACAAGGAAACGGTCGACTTCGAACCGAACTACGACGGCAACGAGACGCAGCCGTCGGTCCTGCCGTCGCGCATCCCGAACCTGCTGATCAACGGCTCGTCGGGCATCGCGGTCGGCATGGCGACCAACATTCCGCCGCACAACCTGAACGAAGTCGTCGACGCGTGCCAGCACCTGCTGAACAACCCGGAAGCGACGATCGACGAGCTGATCGAGATCATCCCGGCGCCGGACTTCCCGACGGCCGGCATCATCTACGGCGTCGCCGGCGTGCGCGACGGCTACCGCACCGGGCGCGGCCGCGTCGTGATGCGCGCGGCCACGCACTTCGAGGAGATCGACCGCGGCCAGCGGATGGCGATCATCGTCGACGAGCTGCCGTACCAGGTGAACAAGCGCTCGCTGCTCGAGCGCATCGCCGAGCTCGTCAACGAGAAGAAGCTCGAGGGCATCTCCGACATCCGCGACGAGTCCGACAAGAGCGGCATGCGCGTCGTGATCGAGCTGAAGCGCGGCGAAGTGCCGGAAGTGGTGCTGAACAACCTGTACAAGGCGACGCAGCTGCAGGACACGTTCGGCATGAACATGGTCGCGCTCGTCGACGGCCAGCCGAAGCTGCTGAACCTGAAGGAAATCCTGCAGTGCTTCCTGTCGCACCGACGCGAAGTGCTGACGCGCCGCACGATCTACGAACTGCGCAAGGCCCGCGAACGCGGCCACGTGCTCGAAGGTCTTGCCGTTGCGCTCGCGAACATCGACGAGTTCATCGCGATCATCAAGGCCGCGCCGACGCCGCCGATCGCGAAGCAGGAACTGATGGCGAAGCCGTGGGATTCGTCGCTCGTGCGCGAGATGCTGACGCGCGCCGAGAGCGAGAACGCGGCGGCCGGCGGCCGTTCCGCATACCGTCCGGAAGGCCTGAACCCGGCGTTCGGGATGCAGACCGACGGGCTGTACCGCCTGTCCGACACGCAGGCGCAGGAAATCCTGCAGATGCGTCTGCAGCGCCTGACCGGCCTCGAGCAGGACAAGATCATCGGCGAGTACCGCGAAGTGATGGCGCAGATCGCCGACTTGCTGGACATCCTCGCGCGCCCCGAGCGGATCACGACGATGATCGGCGACGAGCTGACCTCGGTGAAGGCCGAATTCGGCGACGCGCGCCGCTCGAAGATCGAGCTGAACGCGACCGAGCTGAACACCGAGGATCTGATCACGCCGCAGGACATGGTCGTCACGATGTCGCACGCGGGGTACGTGAAGTCGCAGCCGCTGTCGGAGTATCGCGCGCAGAAGCGCGGCGGTCGCGGCAAACAGGCGACGCAGATGAAGGAAGACGACTGGATCGAGACGCTGTTCATCGCGAACACGCACGACTACATCCTGTGCTTCTCGAACCGCGGCCGCGTGTACTGGGTCAAGGTCTATGAAGTGCCGCAGGGCTCGCGCAACTCGCGCGGCCGTCCGATCGTCAACATGTTCCCGCTGCAGGACGGCGAGAAGATCAACGTCGTGCTGCCGGTCAAGGAATTCTCGGCCGACAAGTTCGTGTTCATGGCGACGTCGCTCGGCACCGTGAAGAAGACGCCGCTCGAAGCATTCAGCCGCCCGATGAAGAAGGGCATCATCGCGGTCGGCCTCGACGAGGGCGACTACCTGATCGGCGCCTCGATCACCGACGGCGCGCACGACGTGATGCTGTTCTCCGACGCCGGCAAGGCCGTGCGCTTCGACGAGAACGACGTGCGTCCGATGGGCCGGGAAGCGCGCGGCGTGCGCGGCATGCAGCTCGAGGACGGGCAGCAGGTCATCGCGCTGCTGGTTGCCGGCAGCGAGGAGCAGACCGTGCTCACCGCGACCGAGAACGGCTACGGCAAGCGCACGCCGATCACCGAGTACACGCGCCACGGCCGCGGCACGAAGGGGATGATCGCGATCCAGACGTCCGAGCGCAACGGCAAGGTCGTCGCCGCGACGCTCGTCGACCCCGAGGATCAGATCATGCTGATCACGACCGCCGGCGTGTTGATTCGTACGCGTGTGTCCGAGATTCGCGAGATGGGCCGCGCCACGCAAGGTGTTACACTCATCAGTCTCGATGAGGGTACCAAGCTCTCCGGCCTGCAGCAGATCGCGGAAGCCGAAGAGGGCGATGGCGAGGCCGACGAGGCGTCGGACGGCGAAGCCTGAAGAACGGATGAGTCTCGAGCCGCCGCGGGCGAAAAGCGCCGCGGTCGGCGAGCAACCATTCATATTTCCAAAAGGGAGTGATGATGCAAAAGCAATTCAAGCAACTGGTTCTGCTGGCTGCACTGGTGCCGACGTTCGCGATGGCGCAAGCGCTGTCGAATTCCGCACCGGCTGCGACCGCGGCAGCTGCGCCGATCGACGCCGACAAGAAGGCAGCGATCAAGGATCTGCTCGACGCGATCGACGCGCCGAAGCTCGTGTCGGCTATCGGCAACAGCGCCGAGATGCAGGCAAAGCAGCTCGTGCCGGCGATCCTGTCGGACGCGCTGTCGGAAAACAAGTCGCTGAACGACAAGCAGAAGCAGGCCGCCGTGCCGACGCTGCAGAAGAACGCGGTGCCGAAGCTGGTTGACGGCGCGGGCAAGGTGTTCGGCACGCAGCAGTTCCAGAACGACGCGATGTCGGCTCAGTACGACGCATACGCGAAGTACTACAGCACGTCGGAGATCAAGGATCTGACGACGTTCTACAAGAGCCCGACGGGCCGCAAGTTCATCCAGGTTCAGGACCAGGTTGGCCGCGACGTGGTCAACGGCCTGATGCAGAAGTACATGCCGCAAGCGATCCAGGCGACGCGCGCGCAGGCTGACAAGGAAGTCGCGGCAGTCAAGCCGGGCAAGTAAGCCGTCCGGGCACGCCGCCCGGCCGTTCGGCCGGGTTTGGCGGGAGCCTGATGACAGTGCGATAATGGCCGTTTGCGCGCGAGCGCAAGCGGCCATTTCTTTTCTGGCGCGGTTCTTTCTGCCGGCGGCAAGCCGGTCGCGTCCCTCCCGAGGTTTTCACGATGCGCGTCTTTAATTTCTCCGCCGGTCCTGCGGCGCTCCCCGAGGAAGTGCTGCGGCAGGCCGCCGACGAAATGCTCGACTGGCACGGCAGCGGCATGAGCGTGATGGAGATGAGTCATCGCGGCAAGGAATTCATGTCGATCCACG
This sequence comes from Burkholderia sp. Bp8998, assembly GCF_003854235.1. Taxonomy (NCBI): domain Bacteria; kingdom Pseudomonadati; phylum Pseudomonadota; class Betaproteobacteria; order Burkholderiales; family Burkholderiaceae; genus Burkholderia; species Burkholderia sp. Bp8998. The sequence goes on along the minus strand of NZ_QTQF01000006.1, from coordinate 20,612 downwards.
AGGCGGCGCTGACCGACCTGCGCGAGCTGCTCGATGTGCCGGCCAGCCACCGGATCCTGTTCCTGCAGGGTGGCGGCATCGCCGAGAACGCGATCGTGCCGATGAACCTGCTCGGTTCGCGCAAGACCGCCGACTTCGTCGTGACGGGCTCGTGGTCGCAGAAGTCGTTCAACGAAGCGAAGAAATACGGCACGCCGCATCTGGCCGCATCCGGCAAGACCGCCGACGGTTTCACGCGCGCGCCCGCCCGCGCCGACTGGCAGCTGTCGGACGATCCGGCTTACGTGCATCTGTGCACGAACGAGACGATCGACGGCGTCGAGACGTTCGAGATTCCCGACCTCGGCGACGTTCCGCTCGTCGCAGATGTCTCGTCGCACATCCTGTCGCGCCCGATGGACGTCGCGAAGTACGGCGTGCTGTTTGGCGGTGCGCAGAAGAACATCGGGATGGCCGGCGTGACGGTCGTGATCGTGCGCGAGGATCTGCTCGATCGCGCGCTGTCGATCTGCCCGTCCGCATTCGAATGGAAGACCGTCGCCGAGAACAACTCGCTGTACAACACGCCGCCCACCTATGCGATCTACATCGCGGGCCTCGTGTTCCAGTGGTTGAAGCGGCAGGGCGGCCTCGAGGCGATCGAGGCTCGCAATATCGAGAAGGCGAAGCTGCTCTACGACACGATCGATGCGAGCAGCTTCTATCTGAACAAGGTCGAGCCGGCGGTGCGTTCGCGGATGAACGTGCCCTTTTTTCTGGCCGACGAAACGCGCAATGAAGACTTCCTCGCCGGCGCAAAGGCGCGCGGGCTGCTGCAGCTGAAGGGCCACAAGTCCGTCGGCGGCATGCGGGCGTCGATCTACAACGCGGTGCCGCTCGAGGGCGTGAAAGCGCTGGTCGAGTACATGAAGGACTTCGAGCAGCGCGGCGCCTGAAGGCGGCGCTGTTCAAACAGCACGGCAAAACGCATGGACGACGAACTGAATTCCCGCCTGAAACCGTTGCGCGACCGCATCGATGCGATCGACGCGCAGCTGATCGCGCTCCTCAACCAGCGCGCCGCGGTGGCGCTGGAGGTGGGCGAGGTCAAGAAGCACTTCAACGCGCCGGTGTTCCGGCCGGAGCGCGAGCTGCAGGTGATCACGCGCCTGCAGGACATGAGCGCGGGGCCGCTCGCCGGCGAGCACATCAGCGCCATCTGGCGCGAGATCATGGCCGCGAGCCGCGCGCTCGAACAGACGATCCACGTCGCGTTCCTCGGGCCGGTCGGCACGTACAGCGAACAGGCGATGTTCGAGTATTTCGGCCAGTCGATCGAGGGGCTGCCGTGCCCGTCGATCGACGAGGTGTTCCGCTCGGTCGAGGCAGGCGCGACGGCATTCGGCATCGCGCCGGTCGAGAATTCGACCGAAGGCGCGGTGTCGCGCACGCTCGACCTGCTGCTGCAGACGCAGTTGCTGATCAGCGGCGAGCTCGCGCTGCCGATCCATCACAACCTGCTCACGCAGAGCGGCACGCTCGACGGCGTGACGCGTGTCTGCGCGCATGCGCAGGCGCTCGCGCAATGCCAGCAGTGGCTCGCCGCGAATGCACCGCAGCTCGAGCGGCAAGCGGTGTCGAGCAATGCGGAGGCCGCGCGTCTCGCGGCGGCCGACCCGAGCGTCGCGGCGATCGCGGGTGACCGCGCGGCCGCGCACTACGGGCTGCAGATCGCGTTCTCGCTGATTCAGGACGATCCGCACAACCGCACGCGCTTCGTGATCGTCGGCAAGCAGCCGGCCGGACCGAGCGGTCACGACCAGACCTCGCTGATCGTGTCGGTGAAGAACGAGCCGGGCGCGGTGTTCAAGCTGCTCGAACCGCTGGCGCGGCACGGTGTGTCGATGACGCGCTTCGAGTCGCGCCCGGCGCGGGTCGGCACGTGGGAGTATTACTTCTACATCGACATCGAAGGGCACCGGGACGAGCCAGCCGTGGCCGCCGCGCTCGCGGAGCTCGGCCAGAAGGCCGCGTTCCTGAAGGTGCTCGGTTCGTATCCGCGCGCGCGCTGACGCGCAGCGGCCCGTCGCCTGCACCCCGCGGGCGGCGCGGCGAAGCGGGCAGGGCAGGCCGGGCGGCGCTGCCCAAGGCGGGTTCGGGCGGTATCCGGCGCAGGTCGCGCCGGGTGCCGGCCTGTTGCCCGGGATCTGGACTTCCGTGCGCGGGGCGTCATTCCGCGCGCGTCACTTGGCTCTTGTCGTGTCAGGCTTTGCATTCAACAAACTGGTCATCTTCGGCGTCGGCCTGATCGGCGGATCGCTGGCGCGCGCACTGCGCGAGCGTGCACCGGGCGGCGCCGGCGAAGTCGTCGGCGAAGTCGTCGGCGTCGGTCGATCGCGTGCGTCGGTCGAGCGCGCGCTCGCGCTCGGCGTGATCGATCGCGCGGCGGCGCTCGACGACGATGCGCAAGTGCGCGATGCGCTTGCCGGCGCCGATCTCGTGCTGCTGGCTGCCCCCGTCGCGCAAACGGGTCCGTTGCTCGCGCGCATCGCGCCGTGGCTCGACGCCGCGACGATCGTCACCGACGCGGGCAGCACCAAGTCCGATGTCGTCGCGGCGGCCCGCGACGTGCTCGGTGCGCGGATCGCGCAATTCGTGCCGGGCCACCCGATCGCCGGGCGCGAGTCGAGCGGCGTCGAGGCCGCGCTGCCGGATCTGTACGTCGGCCGCAACGTCGTGCTGTGTCCGCTGCCGGAGAACGCGCCCGACGCGGTCGCGCGGATCGATGCGATGTGGCGGGCGACCGGCGCCGACGTGCGCACGATGAGCACGGCGCAGCACGATCGCGTGTTCGCGTCGATCAGCCATCTGCCGCACGTGCTGTCGTTCGCGCTCGTCGAGCAGATCCTCGGCGAGACGGATGCCGAACTGAAATTCTCGTATGCGGCGGGCGGTTTCCGCGACTTCACGCGGATCGCGGCGTCGAGCCCGGAAATGTGGCGCGACGTGTGTGTCGCGAATCGCGCGGCGCTGCTCGACGAGCTCGATGGCTACACGCGCGTGCTCGCCCGGCTGCGTGCGGCGATCGACGCCGGCGACGGCGCGGCGCTCGAAGCCGTGTTCACGCGCTCGCGCGCTGCACGCAAGGCATGGCAGGAACGTGGCGCGCAGCCCGCTGCCGAACCGGTCAAGAAATAACAGGAAACAGGACGACTCCCATGGACTATCTCGATCTCGGCCCGTATTCCAGTGCATCGGGCACCGTGCGCCTGCCCGGCTCGAAAAGCATCTCGAACCGCGTGCTGCTGCTCGCGGCCCTTGCCGAAGGCGACACGACGATCACCAACCTGCTGGATTCCGACGACACGCGCGTGATGCTGGATGCGCTCGGCAAGCTCGGCGTGAAGCTCGCGCGCGAGGGCGACACCTGTGTCGTCACCGGCACGCGCGGCGCGTTCACCGCGAAGACTGCCGACCTGTTTCTCGGCAACGCGGGCACCGCGGTGCGACCGTTGACGGCGGCACTCGCGGTCAATGGCGGCGACTATCGCGTTCACGGCGTGCCGCGCATGCACGAGCGGCCGATCGGCGACCTCGTCGACGGCCTGCGGCAGATTGGCGCACAGATCGACTACGAACAGAACGAAGGTTTCCCGCCGCTGCGGATCAAGCCTGCGACGATCACGGTCGACGCGCCGATCCGCGTGCGTGGCGACGTGTCGAGCCAGTTCCTCACGGCGCTGCTGATGACGCTGCCGCTCGTAAAGGCGAAGGACGGCAGGATCGTCGTCGAAGTCGACGGAGAACTGATCTCGAAGCCGTACATCGACATCACGATCCGGCTGATGGAGCGCTTTGGCGTGACCGTCGAGCGCGACGGCTGGCAGCGCTTCGTCGTGCCGGCCGGCGTCCGCTACCGTTCGCCGGGGCGCATCATGGTCGAGGGCGATGCGTCGTCGGCCTCGTACTTCCTCGCGGCCGGCGCGCTCGGCGGCGGCCCGCTGCGCGTCGAGGGCGTGGGGCGCGCGAGCATCCAGGGCGACGTCGGCTTCGCGAATGCGCTGATGCAGATGGGCGCGAACGTATCGATGGGCGACGACTGGATCGAGGTGCGCGGCGTCGGCCACGACCACGGCAAGCTCGAGCCGATCGACATGGACTTCAACCTGATTCCCGACGCGGCGATGACCATCGCGGTCGCGGCGCTGTTCGCGAGCGGCACGAGCACGCTGCGCAACATCGCGAGCTGGCGCGTGAAGGAAACCGACCGCATCGCCGCGATGGCGACCGAGTTGCGCAAGGTCGGCGCGATCGTCGAGGAAGGCCCCGACTATCTGGTCGTCACGCCGCCGCAACAGCTCACGCCGAATGCCGCGATCGACACGTACGACGATCACCGGATGGCGATGTGCTTCTCGCTCGTCAGCCTGGGCGGCGTGCCCGTGCGGATCAACGATCCGAAGTGCGTCGGCAAGACGTTCCCCGACTATTTCGACCGCTTCGCCGCGCTCGCCAAGGCCTGATCCGACCGTACCGATGAAATCGACCCGACCCTTTCACCCGACCCCCGTCATCACGATCGACGGTCCGACCGCTTCCGGCAAGGGGACCGTCGCGGCGCTCGTCGCCGCGCATCTCGGTTTCCACCTGCTCGACAGCGGCGCGCTGTACCGTCTCGCGGCGCTCGCGAGCGTGCGCTACGGCATCGCGGCGGAGGACATCGACGCGCTCGTGAAGCTGATCGACGATCTTCACATCACGTTCCGCGAGGGCTGCGCGCAGCTCGACGGCGTCGACGTGTCGAACGACATCCGTGCCGAAGCGGTCGGCAACCGCGCGTCGGCGATTGCCGTGCACGGGCCGGTCCGTACCGCGCTCGTCGCGCGCCAGCGCGCGTTCCGCAAGACGCCGGGCCTCGTCGCCGACGGGCGTGACATGGGTACCGTGATCTTCCCGGACGCCGTGCTGAAGGTGTTCCTGACGGCCAGCGCGGAGGCACGCGCGGCCAGACGGCATAAGCAATTGATGCAAAAAGGTTTTTCTGCTAATATAGATGACTTGCTCCGGGATCTTCGTGAACGTGATGCGCGCGACAGCAATCGCGCCGCCGCGCCGCTGAAGCCCGCGGCAGATGCCAAGCTGCTCGATACGTCGGCGCTTTCGGTCGACGAAGCTGTCGACCAGGTGCTGCAGTGGTACCGGGCGCTCGGCCAGCCCGCCTGAGAAGGCGGGCAGCAGTAGGTGCTTCGCGCGAGAAGCGTGGAGCGTGTTTCGAACCCTTAACCCCGTGTGGACCTCGATCTGGCCCTTTCAGCCTGCCATTCCGGCCGGCGTGGCACAGCGATCCATGCACAATCAGATTTTTATGTCCGACCTGCAAACCTCCACCCCGAATACCGAATCCTTTGCGGCTCTGTTCGAAGAGTCGCTGACCCGTCAAGACATGCGCGCCGGCGAAGTGATTTCCGCCGAAGTCGTGCGCGTCGACCACAACTTCGTGGTCGTCAATGCAGGCCTGAAGTCCGAGGCTTACATTCCGATCGAGGAATTCCTGAACGATCAGGGCGAGGTTGAGGTGCAGTCGGGCGATTTCGTGTCCGTCGCGATCGACGCACTCGAAAACGGCTACGGCGACACGATCCTGTCGCGCGACAAGGCGAAGCGCCTTGCATCGTGGCTGTCGCTGGAAAAGGCCCTCGACAACAACGAACTCGTCACCGGCACGATCACCGGCAAGGTGAAGGGCGGCATGACCGTGATGGTCAACGGCATCCGCGCGTTCCTGCCGGGTTCGCTGGTCGACACGCGTCCGGTCAAGGACACGACCCCGTACGAAGGCAAGACGCTCGAGTTCCGCGTGATCAAGCTCGATCGCAAGCGTAACAACGTCGTGCTGTCGCGTCGTGCAGTGATCGAAGCAACCCAAGGCGAAGAGCGCGCGAAGCTGCTCGAGACGCTGAAGGAAGGCGCGATCGTCAACGGCGTGGTCAAGAACATCACCGACTACGGCGCGTTCGTCGACCTCGGCGGCATCGACGGCCTGCTGCACATCACCGACATCGCATGGCGTCGTGTGCGTCACCCGAGCGAAGTCCTGTCGGTTGGCCAGGAAGTCACCGCGAAGATCCTCAAGTTCGACCAAGAGAAGAACCGCGTCTCGCTGGGCATCAAGCAACTGGGCGACGATCCGTGGGAAGGCATCTCGCGCCGTTACCCGTCGGGCACGCGTCTGTTCGGCAAGGTCACGAACATCACCGACTACGGCGCATTCGTCGAAGTGGAATCGGGCATCGAAGGCCTCGTCCACGTGTCGGAAATGGACTGGACCAACAAGAACGTTGCACCGTCGAAGGTTGTCCAGCTGGGCGACGAAGTCGAAGTCATGGTCCTCGAGATCGACGAAGACCGTCGTCGTATCAGCCTCGGCATGAAGCAGTGCAAGCCGAATCCGTGGGATGACTTCAGCCGCAACTTCAAGAAGGGCGACAAGATCACGGGCGCAATCAAGTCGATCACCGACTTCGGCGTGTTCATCGGTCTGCCGGGCGGCATCGACGGCCTGGTCCACCTGTCGGACCTGTCGTGGAGCGAAGCCGGCGAAGAAGCCGTTCGCAAGTACAAGAAGGGCGACGAAGTCGAAGCGATCGTGCTCGGCATCGACGTCGAGAAGGAGCGTATTTCGCTCGGCATCAAGCAGCTCGAAGGCGACCCGTTCAGCAACTACGTTGCAATGAACGACAAGGGTTCGATCGTCGACGGCGTGGTGAAGTCGGTCGATGCGAAGGGCGCTGTCATCACGCTGACGGGCGACATCGAAGGCTACCTGCGTGCATCGGAAATCTCGCAGGATCGCGTCGAAGACGCACGCAACGTGCTGAAGGAAGGCGACAAGGTCAACGCGATGGTGATCAACATCGATCGCAAGTCGCGTGGCATCAACCTGTCGATCAAGGCGAAGGATTCGGCTGAACAACAGGAAGCGATCCGCGGCCTGCAGTCGGACACCAGCGCTGCTGCGACCGGTACGACCAACCTCGGCGCGCTGCTGAAGGCGAAGCTCGACGGCCAGAACCAGTAAGCCTCACGAGGTCTGCTGAAGTATGACCAAATCCGAGTTGGTCGCGCAGCTGGCACTGCGATTTCCGCAACTTGTCCTCAAGGATGCGGATTTCGCGGTGAAAACGATGCTCGATGCGATGTCCGATGCCTTGTCGAAAGGGCATCGCATCGAAATTCGGGGTTTCGGCAGCTTCGGCCTCAACCGTCGCCCGGCGCGCGTCGGACGCAACCCGAAGTCGGGGGAGAAAGTGCAGGTGCCCGAGAAGTTCGTGCCTCACTTCAAGCCCGGCAAGGAATTGCGCGAACGCGTCGACGGCCGCGCCGGCGAGCCGCTGAAAGCTGATGATCCGGACGACGAACGTTGAACGTCGTGCGGCTTGCCCGGAATCCGTCCGGCGAAGGCTGAAGAAAAAAGCGCCCCTTGCGGGCGCTTTTTTCATTTCCGGCTGCCGCGTGGCAATACGCGTGCGCAGGATGTGCGGTGACGCGGAAACGCTTCCTTTACAATACGGGTCGATTCGGCGCCGCGAAGGGGAGTCGCGCGCCACGGCAAACCTCAACAAAGAGAGGGAGATATGAAGTTTATCGTCTGGCTGATCCGGGTGTTGGTGTTCGTGCTGCTGCTGGTGCTCGCACTGGCCAATACGCAAACCGCGACGCTGAATTTCGTTGCCGGCTATGCGTGGCAAGCGCCGCTGATCCTGATCGGCCTCGCGTTCTTCGTCGTCGGGCTGCTGGCCGGCCTGCTGTCGGCGCTGCCGGCGACCTTCCGCCTGCGCCTCGAGAACGGGCGCCTGAAGCGCGATCTGCGCGCGGCGCGCGAAACCCCGGCCATCGTCGACCAGCCGCCGATGCCGCCCGTCATTTAACACGGACGCCGCGCGATCCTCGCGCGGTTTTCGTCTCTGCTTCGATATTTCGCATGGATCTGGATTTCTGGTGGTTGCTCGCGATTCCGGTGGCGTTCGCGCTCGGCTGGGCGGCGTCACGCTATGACCTGAAGAACCTCCTGTCGGAGAGCGCCAACCTGCCGCGCTCGTATTTCCGCGGCCTGAACTTTCTGTTGAACGAACAACCGGACAAGGCGATCGACGCGTTCATCGAGGTCGCGAAGCTCGACCCCGAGACGGTCGAGCTGCACTTCGCGCTCGGCAACCTGTTTCGCCGCCGCGGTGAAACGGACCGTGCGATTCGCGTGCACCAGAATCTGCTGAGCCGCACGGACCTGCCGGTGAGCGAGCGCGACCACGCGCTGTACGAACTCGGCCAGGATTTCCTGAAGGCCGGCCTGCTCGATCGTGCCGAGGAGGCTTTCCACCGGCTCGCCGACGGCGACTACGCGCTGGGCGCGCAGCGGGCGCTGCTGACGATCTACGAGATCGAGAAGGACTGGAACAAGTCGATCGATACCGCGAAGCGCATCGAATCGATGAGCGACAAGCCGCTCGGCACCGAAATCGCGCAGTTCCATTGCGAACTCGCGCAGGACGCGCTGCAACGCAAGAACGCCGCGGCCGCGGCCGAGCAGTTGAAGCTCGCGCTTGCCGCGAACCCGCAGAACGTCCGCGCGACGATCCTGTCCGGCGATGCCGCGCAGGCGGCGGGCGATCACGCGGCCGCGATCGAGCACTGGAAGCGTGTCGAGGCGCAGAATCCCGCTTATCTGCCGCTCGTCGCCGACAAGCTGATGAAGGCCTATGTCGCGCTCGACCAGCCGGTCGAGGGCGCCGAACTGCTGATGGGCTACATCGATCGCTATCCGTCGAACGACCTGCTCGATATTGCGTATCAGCACATCGCCGGGTTGCGCGGCCAGGAAGCGGCGCATACGCTCGCGCGCACGCAGATGGAGAAGTCGCCGAACCTGTCGGGCATGCTGCACCTGCTCGATGCGCAGATCGCGGCCGCCGACGAGCCGCGCCGTAAGGAACTTGAAATGATGCGCGCGCTGATCAAGCAGCGCACCAAAAATCTGCCACGCTATACGTGCCAGAATTGCGGCTTCCGGGCGCGGCTCTTCTACTGGCAGTGCCCCGGATGCAGCGGTTGGGAAACCTATGCGCCGCGCCGCGTCGAACCCGCGATGCCGGGTTGATCCCGGCGCGCGGCGCCGACGTGATGCGGTTGCCGCCGGGTCCGGCCCGGCGGCCAAGTTAGTCAATTACCGGGACGTACCGGAACATCTATGAAAATCACCATCATCGGCACCGGCTATGTCGGTCTTGTCACGGGCTCCTGCCTCGCCGAGATCGGCCACGACGTCTACTGTCTGGATGTCGATCCGCGCAAGATCGAGATCCTGAACAACGGCGGGATGCCGATTCACGAACCGGGCCTGCTGGACATCATTGCGCGCAATCGCGCGGCAGGGCGTCTGCGCTTCTCGACCGACATCGAGGCGAGCGTCGCGCACGGCGAGATCCAGTTCATCGCGGTCGGCACGCCGCCCGACGAGGACGGTTCGGCGGACCTGCAATACGTGCTCGAGGCCGCGCGCAACATCGGTCGTTACATGACCGGTTTCAAGGTGATCGTCGACAAGTCGACGGTGCCGGTCGGCACCGCGCAGCGCGTGCGCGCGGTGGTCGACGAGGCGCTTGGCGCCCGCGGGCTCGCGGGCAGCGTCGCGCACCGTTTCTCGGTGGTATCGAATCCGGAATTCCTGAAGGAAGGCGCGGCAGTCGAGGATTTCATGCGCCCGGACCGGATCATCATCGGTGTCGACGACGACGAGACGGGCACGGTGGCGCGCGAGAAGATGAAGAAGCTGTACGCGCCGTTCAACCGCAATCACGAGCGCACGATCTACATGGACGTGCGTTCCGCGGAATTCGCGAAATATGCGGCGAACGCGATGCTCGCGACGCGCATCTCGTTCATGAACGAGATGTCGAATCTCGCCGACAAGGTCGGTGCCGACATCGAAGCCGTGCGCCGCGGGATCGGTTCCGATCCGCGCATCGGCTATCACTTCCTGTACGCCGGCGTCGGCTACGGTGGCTCGTGCTTCCCGAAGGACGTGCAGGCGCTGATCCGCGCCGCCGACGAGAACGGCCAGCCGCTGCGCATCCTGGAGGCCGTCGAAGCGGCCAATTCCGCACAGAAGGACGTGCTGATCGGCAAGATCGAGCAGCGCTTCGGCGCGGACCTGACCGGTCGCGAGTTCGCGGTATGGGGCCTTGCGTTCAAGCCGAATACGGACGACATGCGCGAGGCGCCGAGCCGTCGGCTGATCGCCGCGCTGCTCGGGCGTGGCGCGATCGTGCGCGCGTACGATCCGGTTGCGATCGACGAGGCGCGCCGCGTGTTCGCGCTCGATCTCGGTGAGACTTCCGACGCGCTGGCGCGCCTGCATTTCGTCGATACCCAGGACGCGGCCGTGACCGCCGCGGATGCGCTCGTGATCGTCACCGAGTGGAAGGAATTCCGGAGCCCGGATTTCACGCGCCTGAAGGCCGAACTGAAGGCACCGGTGATCTTCGACGGACGCAACCTGTACGAACCGGACGCGATGGCCGAACTCGGCATCGACTACCATGCGATCGGGCGTCCGCATGTCGATCCCCAGTCGTCCTCCCGTGGATGAGCGCACGATGACTACCCTTCGCGAAGTGGTACCGGTCCCGCGCGCGCAGCTCGCGCGTTCGCGCGTGCTCGTCGTCGGCGACGTGATGCTGGACCGCTACTGGTTCGGCAACGTCGACCGTATTTCACCGGAAGCGCCGGTGCCCGTCGTGCACGTGCAGCGTCAGGAAGAGCGGCTCGGCGGCGCGGCCAACGTCGCACGCAACGCCGTGACGCTCGGCGGTCAGGCCGGGCTGCTGTGCGTGGTCGGCTGCGACGAACCCGGTGAGCGGATCGTCGAGCTGCTCGGCGGCAGCGGCGTGACGCCCCATCTCGAGCGCGATGCGGCGCTGCCGACGACCATCAAGCTGCGCGTGCTTGCGCGTCAGCAGCAGCTGCTGCGCGTCGATTTCGAAGCGATGCCGACGCACGAGGTGCTGCTCGCCGGGCTCGCGCGGTTCGACGCGCTGCTGCCGCAGCACGACGTCGTGTTGATGTCGGATTACGCGAAAGGCGGGCTGACGCACGTGACGACGATGATCGAGAAGGCGCGCGCGGCCGGCAAGCCGGTGCTCGTCGATCCGAAGGGCGGCGACTGGGCGCGCTATCGCGGCGCATCGCTGATCACGCCGAACCGTGCCGAGTTGCGCGAAGTCGTCGGTCAGTGGCATTCGGAGGATGACCTGCGCGCGCGTGTCGCGAAGCTGCGTGCCGAGCTCGATCTCGAAGCGTTGCTGCTCACGCGTTCGGAAGAGGGTATGACGCTCTTTTCCGCCGCAGGCGAACTGCATGCGCCGGCGCTCGCGCGCGAGGTATACGACGTGTCGGGTGCGGGCGATACCGTGATCGCGACAGTCGCGACGATGCTCGGCGCAGGCGTGCCGCTCGTCGACGCCGTCGTGCTGGCGAACCGTGCCGCGGGTATCGTGGTGGGCAAGCTCGGCACGGCGACCGTCGACTACGACGAACTGTTTCACTGAGCGCATCGGGCGGCGAGCATGCCGCCCCGATGGCTCCCATTTTTCAGGCAGGACGACCATGACCATCATCGTCACCGGCGCAGCCGGTTTTATCGGCGCGAACATCGTCAAGGCGCTCAACGAGCGCGGCGAGTCGCGCATCATCGCGGTCGACAATCTGACGCGCGCGGACAAGTTCCGCAATCTCGTCGATTGCGAGATCGACGACTATCTCGACAAGACGGAATTCGTCGAGCGCTTCGCGCGCGGCGATTTCGGCAAGGTGCGCGCGGTGTTCCATGAAGGCGCCTGTTCGGACACGATGGAAACCGACGGCCGCTACATGATGGACAACAACTTCCGCTATAGCCGCGCGGTGCTCGATGCGTGCCTCGCGCAGGGCGCGCAGTTCCTGTACGCGTCGTCGGCGGCGATCTACGGCGGCTCGACGCGTTTCGTCGAGGAGCGCGAGGTTGAGGCACCGCTGAACGTCTACGGCTATTCGAAGTTCCTGTTCGACCAGGTGATCCGCCGCGTGCTGCCGAGCGCGAAGAGCCAGATCGCCGGGTTCCGTTACTTCAACGTGTACGGTCCGCGCGAGACGCACAAGGGCCGCATGGCGTCGGTCGCGTTCCACAACTTCAACCAGTTCCGCGCGGAAGGCAAGGTCAAGCTGTTCGGCGAGTACAACGGTTATGCGCCGGGCGAGCAGACGCGCGACTTCGTTTCGGTCGAGGACATCGCGAAGGTGAACCTGTTCTTCTTCGATCATCCGGAGAAGTCGGGCATCTTCAACCTCGGCACCGGCCGTGCACAACCGTTCAACGACATCGCGTCGACGGTCGTGAACACGCTGCGCGCGCTCGACGACCTGCCGCCGCTGACGCTCGCGCAGCAGGTCGAGCAAGGGCTGATCGAATACGTGCCGTTCCCGGATGCGCTGCGCGGCAAGTACCAGTGCTTCACGCAGGCCGATCAGACGAAACTGCGTGCCGCCGGTTACGATGCGCCGTTCCTGACGGTGCAGGAAGGTGTCGACCGCTACGTGCGTTGGCTGTCCGGCCAGGTTTAAGTTCACGCGCTGCATCGCTAGACTGGGTCTCACGGTCGGCAGCCGCCGACCGTTCTCACCGGAGATCCAGCACATGATCAGGAAATGGTTTGCCGCCGCCGTGATGTTCGGCGCGATCGCGTCGGCCTGGGCGGCCGTCGATGTCAACACCGCGAACGAGGATGCACTCGTCGGCATCAAGGGCATCGGTCCCGCGCGGGCAAAGGCGATTCTCGACGAGCGCGGCGCACGCGGGCCGTTCAGGAATGCAGATGATCTCGCATCGCGTGTGAAAGGCATGGGCGGCCATACGGTCGAGCGCCTTCAGCAGGAGGGGCTGACGATCGGCGCGGCGGGCTCGGGCGCGCCGGCACCTGCCGCGGGCAAGCCCGCTGCGGCGAAACCTGCCGCGGCGCCTGCCCGCACCGCGCAGAAGTAACGCACACGAGACAAAGGGCTCCTTCAGTCGTCGTCGTTGCGACGGCTTCCCGCGGCATGCCGCGGGTTTTTTGCGTGCATGCCGCACGCGCACAATCGTGAATCGCGGGGCACGCCTATTCCATCGTCACAATGGGGTTGCCGGCGCGAGCCCCGGTGCTGGTTTACAATCGATCGATTGATCGGCCTCGCACTCACGGTATCTCCATGGCTTACAAAACTATCGAAGACACGATCGGCAACACGCCGCTCGTGCAACTGGTCCGCCTGCCGGACGACGAGATTCGCGCACGCAACAACGTGGTGCTCGCGAAGCTGGAAGGCAACAATCCGGCCGGCTCCGTGAAGGATCGCCCGGCGCTGTCGATGATCAGCAAGGCCGAGGCGCGCGGTCGCATCAAGCCGGGAGATACGCTGATCGAGGCAACGAGCGGCAACACGGGCATCGCACTCGCGATGGCCGCGGCGATCCGCGGTTACAAGATGGTGCTTATCATGCCGGAGGACCTGTCGGTCGAGCGTCGGCAGAGCATGGCCGCTTACGGCGCCGAAATCATCCTGACGCCGGTAAAGGGCGGTATGGAACTGGCGCGCGACCTCGCGGAGCAGATGCAGCGCGAAGGCAAGGGCGTGATCCTCGATCAGTTCGGCAACCCCGACAACCCGATCGCGCACTACGAAGGAACGGGGCCGGAGATCTGGCGCGACACCGACGGCCGCGTCACGCACTTCGTGTCGGCGATGGGCACGACGGGCACGATCATGGGCACGTCGCGCTATCTGAAGGAGCAGAATCCGGCGATCGAGATCGTCGGCGCGCAGCCGGAGGACGGGTCGCGCATTCCGGGCATTCGCAAGTGGCCGGAAGCCTATATGCCGACGATCTTCGATCGCAGTCGCGTCGATCGCGTCGAGAGCGTGAGCCAGGCCGCGTCGGAAACGATGGCGCGCCGGCTCGCGGCCGTCGAAGGCATCTTTGCCGGCATCTCGTCGGGTGGCGCATGCGAAGTCGCGATGCGCATCGCGCGTCAGGTCGAAAACGCGACGATCGTGTTCATCGTCTGCGATCGTGGCGACCGCTACCTGTCGACCGGCGTGTTTCCTGCCTGAACCGGAACGGCATCCGCGGAACCACGCGATAAAAAAGCGCCGCACGCGGCGCTTTTTCTTTGCGCGGGCCGAGCTTACTGCGCCGGCGCTTCCGTGTCCGCCGCAGGCAGCGGCAGCGCGCCGCTCGCTTCCATCTGCGCCTTCACTGCTTCGCCGAGCTGGTACACGGTAAGGGCGTAGAAGAAGCTGCGGTTGTAGCGCGTCAGCACGTAGAAGTTCTTGAGGCCGAGCATGTATTCGGTCGCGCGCCCCGGCGACGGCAGATCGATCACGGTGACCGGCGTGCCGGCTTCGGTGGTGATATTGACCATCGGCTCGTTGAGCGTCATGCCGGCGCGCAGCAGTTGCGACAGCGCCCAGTGCGGTTCGGGCTGGCCGTCCGCGGCCGCCTGGGCGATGCCGAGGCTGCCCGTGTCGGGCGTGATCTGCCAGACCACCGGGCGATCGGTTTCCCAGCCGTGCTGCTTCAGGTAGTTCGCGACGCTGCCGATCGCATCGGCAGGACTGCTGCGCAGATCGACGTGGCCGCCGCCGTCGTAGTCGACCGCATACTCGCGGATGCTGCTCGGCAGGAACTGCGGGATGCCGATCGCGCCCGTATACGAGCCGAGCACGGTGGTCGGGTCGAGCTGGTTGTCGCGGGTCCAGACGAGGAAGTCCTCGAGGTTCTTGCGGAACGTGGCCTGGCGGCTGTCGCGATTCGGCGTGTCCGGGTAGTCGAACGTGAGCGTCGTCAGCGCATCGAGCACGCGGAAGTTGCCCATGTAGCGGCCATAGATCGTTTCGACGCCGATGATGCCGACGATCACTTCGGGCGGCACGCCGAATTCCTGGGACGCGCGCTGCAGTGTTGCCTGGTTCGCCTTCCAGAATTTCACGCCCGCGTTGATGCGAATCGGTTCGATGAAGCGCGAACGATAGACGCGCCAGTTCTTCACCGAAGGCGTCGGCGCCGGCTTCACGAGCTTCACGGCGGTGGCCGAGTAGCTGATGCGCGAGAACAGCGCATGCAGGCTCGCGGAATCGAAGCCGTTGCGGCTCACCATCTCGTCGATGAACGCATCGACCTTCGCGTTGCTCGCGTAACGCTGCGGAACGATCTCCTCTTCGAAGGTCTGGCCTTGCGGCGCCGGCTGCTGCGGTTGCGCCTGCGCGACGCGCGTGCCGGATGACTTCGCAGGCTGCGTCTGCGCGACGGCGGGTGCGGCGGCCAGGGTAGCGGCGGCAGCAGCGGCAACGAGCGGAACGCGAACGCGGAACAGCGTGGAGAGAAGGGCGGCAGGCTTGCTGGAATTCATGTCGAAGCGGGCGGACAGGGCGATGGGGTTCGGCGCAGTATACCCGACGCATCTTGCGTACCGGGGCGAAGCAGCGCACCGTTGTGGTAAGTTAGCGGCGAATTCGCGGCAGACGATGGACATCATTGATGGAGACCTGCGGCGCACCCTGCGTCGCGGATGACAGCTTATGGCAACCGCCTTCTATACGCACCCCGACTGCATGTTGCACGAGATGGGGGAATGGCATCCGGAATGCCCGGCCCGACTGTCGGCGATCCAGGATCAGCTGATCGCGAGCCGCATCGACGACCTGATCGTGCACGAAACCGCGCCGTTCGCGAGCGAGGTGGCGCTGGGCCGCGTGCATACGCAGGCCCATATCGACTACATCCGCAGCATGACGCCCGTCGACGGCTACGTCGAGATCGATCCGGACACGCTGATGAACCGCGACACGTGGCGCGCCGCGCTGCGTGCGGCCGGCGCCGCGATCGCGGCGACCGATGCGGTGATCGAAGGCCGCTACGCGAACGCGTTCTGCGGCGTTCGGCCGCCCGGTCATCACGCGGAACCCGCGCGCGCGATGGGCTTCTGCTTCTTCAACAATGTCGCGATCGCCGCGCGGCATGCGCTCGACGTCCACGGCCTCGAGCGCGTCGCGATCATCGATTTCGACGTGCACCACGGCAACGGCACCGAAGCCGCGTTCGCGAACGACGAGCGCGTGCTGATGTGCAGCTTCTTCCAGCATCCGCTGTACCCGTTCTCGGGCGTCGATCACCAGGCGCCGAACATGGTCAACCTGCCGATGCCTGCGCGCAGCAACGGGATGGCGATCCGTGAAGCGGTCGACATGTTCTGGCTGCCGCGTCTCGACGCATTCAAGCCGCAAATGCTGTTCGTGTCGGCCGGTTTCGACGCGCATCGCGAGGACGACATCGGCAATCTCGGTCTCGTCGAGGCCGATTTCGAATGGCTGACCGCGCAGGTCGTCGACGTCGCGCGCCGGCATGCGCAGGGCCGCATCGTGAGCTGTCTCGAGGGCGGCTACAACCTGTCGGCACTCGGGCGCAGCGTCGTCGCACACCTGCGCGTGCTGGCCGGCATCTGACCGGCCGCGGGGCGGCGCGCGTTCAGCGCGCCGGCACGTGCGCGTGAATCCACGCGATCAGCGCATCGATCACGCGGTCGCGCTCGAGATCGTTCATCGTTTCGTGGAACCCGCCTTCGTATAGCGTCAGCGTGCGATCGGGCGAGCCGACGCGTGCGCCGAACGCGCGGCTTCCGTCGGGTTCGGTCAGCTTGTCCTCGGTGCCGTGATAGACGAGCACCGGCACGCGCAGCGCGCCGCGACCGCGCTCGATGCGCGCCATCGCGTCGAGGATTTCGGCGCCGGTGCGCGCCGGCACCGCGCCGTGGTGCACGAGCGGATCGGCACGATTGGCCGCGACGACGGCCGGATCGCGCGACAGCAGCGCCGCATCGATCCTGATCGCGGGGAAGCCCGGCCATACGCGGCTAATGAAGCGGCTCATCGTGAGCATCCAGCGCGGCACGTCGCGTCCCGGCGCGAGTGCCGGGCTCGACAGCACGAGGCCCGCAAGCGCGTGGCCGCGGGCCGGCATGCGCTCGATTGCGTACAGCGCCGCGACCGCGCCGCCCATGCTGTGCCCCATCAGGAAGAGCGGCGTATCGCCGCGGGCGGCCTTGGCGACCAGCGCATCCGCATCGTTCAGGTAACCGTCGAAACGCTCGACCCACGCGCGTTTGCCGGGCGACCGGCCGTGCCCGCGCAGATCGATCGCCAGCACGTCGATGCCGGCCGCGTTCAATCTGGCCGCGAGCGCCGCGTAACGGCCCGCATGCTCGGCGAGGCCGTGCACCAGCGCGATCGTCGCGCGCGGCGGCACCGTGCCGTCGCCGGCCGGCCAGCGATACGACGCCAGTTCGAACCCGTCCGCGGAACGCAACCGGCCCATCCGCGGGGCAGGCTGCGAGCCCGGGCCCGGGCCCGGTGCCGTGGTGGCGATGGCGGGTGCGGCGGCCTGCGTGGTGCTGGTGGTCATCTGGCGTGTCCCCTGTTCATTGGCGTCGTGTTCCGGATCATAGTCGCGACATTTCCGCGGCGGGCCAGCGGCGCTCCTCTAATTTCGTCTGGTTATGAAAAGATCGAAATCGATTATTAAGTGGAATGAGGCGTTTGCGGTAAAATCGCCGGCTATTCCAGATGCATCGGCGGCCGACTGGCGGGTCTCGCCTGTCCGGCCGCCGCTTTGTTTACATGATCGAATTACGCAATCTGTCGCAGCGTTTCCCGGGGCCGACCGGCTGGGTTGACGCATTGCACAACGTCAATCTGACGATCCCGCAGGGCGAGGTGTTCGGCATCATCGGCCGAAGCGGAGCCGGCAAGAGCACGCTCGTGCGCACCATCAACCTGCTCACGCGGCCGACCGAAGGCAATGTCGTCGTCGGCGGACGCGATCTCACGCTGCTGCCGGCCGGCGCGCTGCGCGAAGCCCGCCGCGAGATCGGCATGATCTTCCAGCACTTCAACCTGCTGTCGTCGCGCACGGTGTTCGACAACGTCGCGCTGCCGCTCGAGCTGGCCGGCGCGAGCCGCGCCGACATCGAGGCGGCCGTGCTGCCGCTGCTCGACCTCGTCGGGCTGTCCGCACAGAAGGATCGCTACCCGGCGCAGATCAGCGGCGGCCAGAAGCAGCGTGTCGGCATCGCCCGCGCGCTCGCGAGCAAGCCGAAGGTGCTGCTGTCGGACGAAGCGACGTCGGCGCTCGACCCCGAGACCACGCGCGCGATCCTCGATCTGCTGAAACGCATCAACCGCGAACTCGGCCTGACGATCGTGTTGATCACGCACCAGATGGAAGTGATCAAGCAGGTGTGCGATCGCGTGGCGGTGCTCGATGCGGGCCGCGTGGTCGAAGAGGGCCGCGTGATCGACGTGTTCCTGCAGCCGCATCACGAAGTGACGCGCGCGCTGATCGGCGACGTGATCGCGCAGGAACTGCCGCCGGCGCTGAAGGCACGCGTGGCCGAGCGGCTGAAGACGGGCAGCGGGCATCTGCTGCGGCTCGCGTTCACCGGCTCGGGTGTCGACCAGCCGATCCTGTCGGAGACGATTCGCCGGTACGAACTCGATTTCAACATCCTGCACGGCCAGATCGACGAGATCCAGGGGCAGGCGTTCGGGTCGCTCGCGGTGCTCGCGGGCGGCGAGCCGGGCAAGGTCGGGCAGGCGCTCGCGTTCCTGCGCGAGCAAGGTGTGGTGGTAGAGGAGCTTTCGTATGTTGAGTGAGATGTTCGATATGTTCGTGCAGTCGTTCTGGGAGACGCTGATCATGGTCGGCATCTCGGGAGCGGTCGGCGCGCTCGTCGGGCTGCCGCTCGGCGTGCTGCTGTACCTGACCGACCGCCAGGGCGTGCTGCAGAACCTCGGCATGAATCGCGTGCTCGGCGGCATCGTGAACGCGGTGCGCTCGACACCGTTCATCATCCTGCTGGTCGCGGTCATTCCGCTCACGCGGCTCGTCACGGGGTCGTCGATCGGCACGGCCGCGGCGGTCGTGCCGTTGACGCTCGCGGCCGCGCCGTTCGTCGCGCGGCTGGTCGAGACCGCGCTGCGCGAGGTCGACCGCGGGCTGATCGAGGCCGCGCAGTCGATGGGCGCGACGACGTCGCAGATCGTGTTCAAGGTGCTGCTGCCCGAATCGCTGCCGGGCATCGTCGCGGGCCTGACGATCACGTTCGTGTCGCTCGTCGGCTATTCGGCGATGGCCGGTGCGATCGGCGGCGGCGGGCTCGGCGATCTCGGGATCCGCTACGGCTACCAGCGCTATCTGCCGGAAGTGATGTGGACGGTCGTCGCGATCCTGATCGTGTTCGTGCAGATCGTGCAGTCGTTCGGCGACTGGCTCGTGCGCCGACTGAGCCACAAGTAAAAACGACATTCATTCATTGGGGGAGACGATGCAACGACGCTTCATGCTGAAGTTCGCGGCCGCACTCGGCGCGGCCGCGCTGTTCGCAAGCGCGCACGCGCAGGCCGAAACCATCAAGGTGGGCGTCACGGGCGGCCCGCACGCGCAGATCATGGACGTGGTGAAGAAGGTCGCGGCCAAGAGCGGTCTCGACATCCGCGTTGTCGAATTCTCCGATTACGTGCAGCCGAACGCGGCGCTTGCATCTGGCGATCTCGACGCGAACAGCTACCAGCACGATCCGTATCTGCAGGCGCAGGTAAAGGATCGCGGCTACAAGCTGATCAAGGTCGCGGATACCGTCACGTTCCCGATGGGCATCTACTCGAAGCGGGTGAAGTCGCTGGCCGAGTTGAAGCCCGGCGCGCGCATCGCGGTGCCGAACGATCCGACCAACGGCGGCCGTGCGCTGCTGTTGTTGCAGAAGCAGGGGCTGCTGAAGTTGCGTGCGGACGCCGGGCTGAAGGCGACGCCACTCGACATCGTCGACAATCCGCGCAAGCTGAAGATCGTCGAACTCGATGCGGCGCAGATTCCGCGCTCGCTCGGCGACGTCGACGCGGCGGCGATCAACACCAACTACGCGATGGAAGCGGGGTTGAAACCGAAACAGGACGCAATCGCGATCGAGGGCCCGAACGGCCCGTACGCGAACATTCTCGCGATTCGCGAGGCTGACCGGAGCAAGCCGTGGGTCGCGAAGCTGGTTGCGGCCTACCATTCCGCGGAAGTGAAGCAGTTCATCGAACAGAAGTTCGGCGGCGCGGTCATCGCTGCCTGGTAACACGTGGTGCTGGGCGCGCCCGGTGACGATTAGAGTCGATGATCGAAAACCCGGGCTTTGCGTCCGGGTTTTTTCTCTTTTAAAATAGAACGACCGTTCGCTATTGCCGGCGTGCCGAAGAGGAGCGCTATCCTCGATAGCCGCGATGGATGGGTCCGCTTGGCCGCGCAGTCATGAGGCCTCGCTATAGAATGGCCTCTGGTCGTATTCGTAACTTTGGAGCGTGTGCATGAAAATCCTGGTGCCAGTGAAAAGAGTGGTCGATTACAACGTGAAGGTCCGCGTGAAGTCGGACAACACGGGCGTCGACATTGCGAACGTGAAGATGTCGATGAACCCGTTCGACGAAATCGCGGTGGAAGAAGCGGTGCGCCTGAAGGAAGCGGGCGT